>NZ_CP046186.1:207218-228344 GCF_012567955.1 Enterobacteriaceae endosymbiont of Donacia bicoloricornis | reverse complement strand
GCTATACGTATAATACGAAATATTGGGAATTTTATTATAAAAAATTATGAGATACAAAATATTAGTGTATTTGATAAAAATTATGATAGTAATTTTTTTATAAAAAAAATTAATAAAAATTTAATTAACATAATTACTAAAATATTTTTTAATATATATTCAAAAAATATCATTATTTTAAATAAAGAAAATTTTTTTATTATTAAATATAAGAAAACTATATGGATTATTAATCCTTTAGATGGAATTATGAATTTTTTAAAAAAAATACCTCATTTTTCAATATCTATAGCTATTTGTATAAAAAAAATAACAGAAATTGCTTTAATATATGATCCATTAAAAAATGATTTATTTACCGCAATAAGAGGAAAAAATGCTCAATTAAATGGATATAAGTTACGTTGTGATATATATAAAAAAAACAATTTTTTATTATTTGCTATAAATACTAATTATTTTTTTTTTAAAAAAAATAATATTAATATATTTAATTTATTTGAAAATAATTTAATTTCACTTAGAATTAGTGGTTCTGTATCTTTAGATTTAGCTTATTTAGCTGCAAATAAAATTGATTGTTATATCAATAACAATATTAAAAATTTTAATTATTTACTTGCTGGAGAATTAATAATAAAAGAATCAGGAGGATTAATAACAAATTTTATAGGACATTATAATTATAAAAATTCTTCGAATATATTAGCTGGTAATTCTAATATTATAAAATTAGTAATTTCTAATATTTAGAATATTAAACAAATTAATAAAATATTAATATTTAATATTAAGAAATTAATTATTATATTTTATATAAATTAAATATTTTGGAAATATTACAACAATGATTGTAAAAAAAATAAAAAAAAAAATAATATCTAATCTACAACCTATATATTTAAAAATTAATGATAATAGTAAATATCATAATCATACAAATGATAATAATAATATTAAAAATTTAATAACTCATTTAGAAATTATTATTGTAAGTAATTTTTTTATTAAAAAATCATTAATTACTCGACATAAATTAATTTATCATATTATAGGAAAAAAAATAAATAACATTCATTCATTATCATTAAATACTTATACATTATCTGAATGGCAAAAAATTCAGAATATATAAAAATTCTTATTTTATAATTATTAAAATATATAATATTTTTTTATTAAAGGATAATAATGCTATATAAAAAACATAATAAAACTATTCAAAAAAATCGAATTAATACTATCCCTATAGTAATTGAAAATACTGTAAAGGGAGAAAGATCATATGATATTTATTCTCGACTTTTAAAAGAACGTATTATCTTTTTAACAGGTCCTATTGAAGATAATATGGCAAATTTAATAATTGCTCAAATTTTATTTTTAGATTCAGAAAATTCACATAAGGATATATTTTTATATATAAATAGTCCAGGAGGTATAATTACATCAGGAATGTCTATTTATGATACTATGCAATTTGTAAATTCTGATATTAGTACACTTTGTATAGGTCAGGCATGTTCAATGGCTGCTTTTTTATTAGCTGCTGGTAATAAAAAAAAACGATTTTGTTTACCTAATTCTAGAATAATGATACATCAACCCATAGGTAGTTATCAAGGACAGGTAACAGATATAGAAATTCACACTCAAGAAATTTTAAGAATTAAAAATTCTATAAATAAACTTATGTCATTACATACAGGAAAATCTATTTCAATTATTGAAAAAGATACTAACAGAGATAGATTTTTATCAGCTCAAGAAGCAATAGAATATGGTTTAGTAGATAATATTATTACTAGAAAACAATAACATTTATATTTTTTAAAATTTAAAAATATAATAATAAAATTTGATCATTTTATTTATTAAATAATGAGGTTTGTAATGACAGATCATAAGGAAAATTTAAATATAAAATTTTCTTGTTCTTTTTGTAAAAAAAATCAAAATGAAGTAAAAAAGATAATTTCAAATAATCAATTAGTTTTTATTTGTGATGAATGTATTATATTATATTATAATATTTTAAAAAAAGAAAATACAGATATAAATAGTATTTTTATTAAAAATAAAGATTTAAAATCTTTAACACCACATAAAATTTTTAATTATTTAAATAAATATATTATCAGTCAATCAAAAGCTAAAAAAATACTTGCAGTATCTGTTTATAACCATTATAAAAAATTAAATAATTATAATAAAAAAAATAATATAATTGAAAAAAGTAATATTCTTTTATTAGGTCCTACGGGAAGTGGAAAAACATTGTTAGCTGAAACACTTGCACGTTTTCTTAAAATACCATTTGTTATTACAGATGCAACTACTTTAACAGAAGCAGGATATGTTGGAGAAGATGTAGAAAATATCATACAAAGATTATTACAAAATGCTAACTATGATATAAAAAAAACAGAATATGGTATAATATATATTGATGAAATTGATAAAATTGCACGTAAATCAGAAAATATATCTATTACTAGAGATGTTTCTGGGGAAGGAGTTCAACAAGCTTTATTAAAACTAATAGAAGGTACTATTGCTTATGTACCTCCAAAAGGAGGCCGTAAACATCCTCAACAAGATTTTATACAAATAAATACCAAAAATATTTTATTTATTTGTGCTGGTTCTTTTTATGGATTAGAAGACATTATTCTTAATAGAATTAATACATCTACTAAAATAGGATTCCATTCAGGAATAAAAAAAAGCATTAACAAAATTTCAAATAAATATAAACTTTTAAAAAAAGTATTACCAGAAGATTTAATTAAGTTTGGATTAATACCAGAATTTATAGGGAGACTACCTATTAAAGTTGCATTAAATGAACTTAATGAAAAAAAATTAATACAAATATTATTAAAACCTAAAAATTCTCTTATTAAACAATATCAAACTTTATTTGAATATGAAAATATTAAATTAGAATTTGATAATAGTGCAATCGAAGCAATTGCTAAAAAATCTATTTTATTAAATACTGGTGCTAGAGGATTAAGATCTATATTAGAAAAAGCATTATTAAATACAATGTACGATATGCCTTCAATAAAAAATATATATAAAATTAAAATTAATAGTCAAGTCATTAATAATTTATCTGAACCAATCATTGAATATAAAAAAGATTAATTATTCTATATATAAACATATTTTAACGTATTTTAATAAAGAGAGAAATGTATGAATTCGGAGAATTCAGAAAATATTATAATTCCTGTATTACCATTACGTGATGTAGTTGTATATCCTCATATGATAATTCCTTTATTTATTGGAAGAAATAAATCTATTCGTTGTTTAGAAGCTGCCATGAATAATGACAAAAAAGTGATGTTAGTTGCACAAAAAGATCCAACTAATGATAATCCTAATTTAAATGATCTATTTACTATTGGAACAATTACATCTATTTTACAAATGTTAAAATTACCTGACGGTACTGTTAAAATTTTAGTAGAAGGATTAAAAAGAGCAAAATTAACTATTATATTTGATAGTGATAGTTATTTTACAGCACAAATAGAATATTTATCTTCGCCAATTCTTAAAAATAAAGAACAAGAAATTCTAATAAGAACATCTATTAGCCAATTTGAAAGATATACAAAATTAAATAAAAAAATTCCTCCAGAAGTATTAAACTCATTAAATAATATTAATAAAGCTGCTAAATTAGCAGATACTATAGCAGCACATCTACCTTTAAAACTATCTAATAAACAATTAATATTAGAAATGTCTAATATTAGTGAAAGATTAGAATATTTAATGGCTATTATGGAATCTGAAATTGATTTATTACAAATGGAAAAAAAAATTCGTAATAGAGTTAAAAAACAAATGGAAAAAAGTCAAAAAGAATATTATTTAAATGAACAAATGAAAGCAATCCAAAAAGAATTAGGAGAAATAGATGAACATCCTAACGAAAATAAAATTTTAAAAAAAAAAATAAAATTAGCAAAAATGCCAAAAGAAGCAAGAGAAAAAACATATTCTGAATTAAGAAAATTAAAAATGATGTCTCCTATGTCTGCAGAAGCAACAGTAGTAAGAGGATATATAGAATGGATGATACAAATTCCATGGAATATAAAAAGTAGGTTAAAAAAAAATTTATGTAAAGCAAAAGAAATTTTAGATAAAGATCATTTTGGTTTAGAATCTGTTAAAGAACATATTTTAGAATATTTAGCAGTTCAAAATAGATCTAATAAAATTAGAGGACCTATTTTATGTTTAGTAGGACCTCCTGGAGTAGGTAAAACTTCTTTAGGAAAATCAATTGCAAGAGCTACAGGTCGTAAATTTATTAAAATAGCATTAGGAGGCATAAAAGATGAAGGAGAAATTAGAGGTCATCGTAGAACATATATTGGTTCTATGCCTGGTAAAATTATTCAAAAAATGGTAAAATCAGGGGTTAAAAATCCATTATTATTATTAGATGAAATTGATAAAATATCATATGATATGAGAGGAGATCCTGCATCAGCTTTATTAGAAGTTTTAGACCCGGAACAAAATATTGCTTTTAATGATCATTACCTTGAAGTAGATTATGATTTATCTAATGTTATGTTTGTAGCAACTTCAAATTCTTCTATTCATATACCATTACCTCTATTAGATAGAATGGAAGTTATTAAAATAACAGGTTATACAGAAGATGAAAAATTAAATATAGCAAAAAAATATTTATTACCAAAACAATTTAATCGTAATGCTTTAAAAGAAAAAGAATTAATAATTAGCGATAAAGCTATTATTGATGTAATTAGATATTACACTAGAGAATCAGGAGTTAGAGGTTTAGAAAGAATTATTTCTACATTATGTAGAAAAACTGTTAAAGCTATTTTAATAGAAAAAAATATTCAATCTATTAAAATAGATTGTTTAAATTTAAAAAAATATTTAGGGGTAAAAAAGTTTGATTATGGTAAGGCAGAAAATACAAATTTAATAGGTCAAGTTACTGGATTAGCATGGACAGAAGTTGGAGGAGAATTATTAACTATTGAAGCAGTATGTATACCAGGTAAAGGGAAATTAACATATACTGGATCTTTAGGTGAAGTTATGCAGGAATCAATACAAACTGCTTTAACCGTAGTAAAAGCAAGAACACAAAAACTTAATGTTAACATTGAATTTTATAAAAATATAGATATTCATATTCATGTTCCTGAAGGTGCTACACCTAAGGATGGACCTAGCGCAGGTATATCTATGTGTACAGTAATTGTATCTAGTTTAACTAATAATCCTGTAAAAGCTAATATAGCTATGACTGGAGAAATTACTTTAAGAGGTCAAGTATTAGCTATAGGAGGATTAAAAGAAAAATTGTTAGCTGCTCATAGAGGTGGTATTAATATGGTTTTAATACCAGAACAAAATAAAAAAAATTTAGAAGATATACCAAAAAATATTATTACAGACTTAAAAATTCTAACAGTAAAAAATATTGAAGAAGTATTATTATTAGCTTTACAAAATAAACCATTTTAATGTTTAAATTTAAAGTAAAATTTTATATGTTAAAAAAAATTATTAATTTGACTAAACAACTTGTGAAATGTCATTCTATTAGTCCTAATGATGCAGGATGTCAAAATATTTTAATTAAATTTTTAAAAAAATTAAATTTTGATATAAATTTAATAAATATTAAAGACACAAATAATTTTTGGGCAATACATAATGATCATAAAATTATGTATGATACTTTAGTTTTTGCTGGACATACAGATGTAGTACCTCCTGGAGAAATTTCCATGTGGAAATTTAATCCTTTTAGAGCTGTTTTAGATAGAAATATTTTATATGGGAGAGGAGTTTGCGATATGAAAGGTTCTTTAGCCGCAATGATTTTTGCGGTTAAAAAATTTATTACAAAATACCATAATTATAATGGACGTATAGCTTTTCTTATTACTTCAGATGAAGAAGGTAATGCAAAAAATGGTACTATTAAAATTATAAATTATTTATTAAAAAAAAAAGAAAAATTAAATTTTTGCATATTAGGTGAACCTACAAGTAATAAAATAATTGGAGATAATATTAAAAATGGTAGAAGAGGATCATTAAATATTGAATTAAAAATAATAGGTATACAAGGACATGTTGCTTATCATAATTTAGCAAAAAATCCCATTCATATGGTAATACCTTTACTTCATGAATTAATATTAATTAATTGGAGTAAGAAAAATAATTTATTTCCAGAAACTAGTATGCAAATAACAAAAATTAGCTCAGATATACAAAATAGTAATATTATACCAGGAAATATTATTATATTTATTAATTTTCGTTTTAATAATGAAATATCTCATGAAAATATATTAAAAAATTTCCATAAAATTATAAAAAAATATATAATTAATTATAAAATCAAATGGGTATTATCAGGATTACCATTTTTAAGTACTCAAAAAAATTATACAAAAGAAAAAAATTTAATAGAAATAGTTAAAAAAAGTATTTATTCAATAAATCATATATATCCCACATTAATTAATAATGGAGGAACTTCTGATGGAAGATTTATAATAAAAACAAAAGCACAAATTATTGAATTAGGTTTAATTAATTCAACTATTCATAAAATTAATGAACATACTAATATAAAAAATCTATATATTTTATATAAAATATATTATCAAATAATAAAAGAGATTTTTCTTTTTTAAAAAATAAATTTAATTTAAAAATATTTTTTAATAAAAATGTAAAATTATTTTCAATATATAGTTATAAATGTAAATTTTTTATAACAAAAATTATTTATTAAGAATATCAGTTACTGATCCTGTATATATTTCTGCAGCTATACCTATAGATTCATAAAAAGTTGGATGTGCATGAATAGTTAGTGCAATATCTTCTATATCACAACCCATTTCAATAGCTAAACTTACCTCCCCTAATAATTCTCCTGCATTATATCCAATAATACTACCTCCTATAATTCTACTAGAATTTTTTTCTACAATTAACTTAGTTAATCCATCTTCTTCATGAGAAGAAACTGCTCTTCCTAATGAATTCCAAGAAAAAGAAGAAATTTTATAATTTATATTATTTTTTATAGCTTGTTTTTCTGTTATACCTACCCAAGCTATTTCTGGATTAGTATAAGCTATTGATGGAATAACTTTAGGAATAAAATAATGATTTTTTCCAGCAATAACTTCTGCAGCTAAATGTCCTTCATGAATTCCTTTATGTGCAAGCATAGGATTTCCTACTACATCACCTATTGCATATATATTAGGAATATTAGTTCTCATTTGATTATCTACATCAATAAAACCATAATTGTTAATTTTTATTTTGTTAAATTTTTTATTAATATAATTTGAATTAGGTTTTCTACCTATAGCGATAAGAATATTATCATATTGTTTAGAATAAACAGACTTATTATTATCATCAGTCATGTGAACTTGTAATAAATCATTATTATCTACTGATAGTATTTTTGTCCCCAATAAAAAATTAAACTTATTTTGTATATTTTTTTTATATATTTGAATAATATCATCATCAACTTCTGGTAAAAAATTATTTGAAATATCTACTATATCTATTTTAGAACCTAAAGATTGATAAATTGTTGCCATTTCTAAACCAATAATACCACTTCCTATAATCATCATTTTTTTAGGAATTTTTTTTAAAAATAATGCATCTGTTGAATTCCAAATTCTACTATCTTCATAAGGAAGAAATGGTAATTTAATAGAACGTGAACCAGTTGCTATTATTGCATTCTCAAATATAATTTTAAGGTTTTTATTATCATTATTAATAATATTTAAATAATTTTCTGTTTCAAAAAAACCCATACCATTTATAATATCTACATCACGTTTCTTCGCAAGAAATTTTAAACCATTAGTTAATTTATTAATAACACTATATTTAAATTTAATAATATTATTAATATTAACTTCAGGAATTTTATTAAATATTCCTTTTTTTAAAAAATTTTGATTTTCTTTAATAATTTTTGCAATATGTAATAATGTTTTAGAAGGTATACATCCTACATTTAAACAAACGCCTCCTAAATTTTGATAATTTTCAACTATTATTGTTTTTAATCCTAAATCACTACAACGAAAAGCTGCAGAATATCCTGCAGGTCCTCCTCCAATTACAACAACTTGAGTTTTTATTATATTATTCATGATTTAATCTCTATTAATTAATCATTTAATGTTTTAATTTATAAAAAAATTTATATTAATATATTTCTAATATCAGATATTAACATGCAAATATAATTTAAAAAATTAATACCTTCAACTCCATTAATTACTCTATGATCATAAGATAATGATAATGGTAACATTAATTTTGGAACAAATTTATTTTTACTTTCATCCCATATTGGTTTAATCATTGCTTGTGATATACCTAAAATTGCTATTTCTGGAGCATTAATTATAGGTGTAAAAAAACTACCTTTAAATTGTCCTAAATTAGAAATTGTAAAACAACTTCCTTGCATATCAAGAGGATGTAATTTATTATTTTTTGCTTTATTAGCTAAATTAAGTAATATTTTAGATAAATCATTAATATTTTTATTTAAAACATCAAAAATTACAGGAACTAATAAACCTTGTTTTGTATTAATAGCAATCCCAATATTAAAATATTTTTTTATTATTAAATTTTGGTTTAAATAAGATAGAGAGGAATTAAAATTAGGATATTTTTTTAACGCATGTGCACAAATTTTAATCATAAAACTTAATAAAGTTAACTTTATGTTTTTTTGATTTTTATAAAATTCATTATTTTTTTTAATTCTAAATTTTTCTAATTCTGTAATATCAGTTTCAATATGTTGTGTAACATGAGGAATATTTTTCCAATTACTGGATAAATTTTTACTAGTAGTTTTTTGTATGTTATTTAATTTAATTTCTTCACAAGGACCAAATTTTGTATATTTTAATTCAATTTTTTCAAAATTATTATTTTCTAATTTTTTGTTCTTTTCAATATATTTTAATATATCTTCTTTAAGAATTCTATTTTTTAAACCACTTCCTCTTATACTTTCTAGATTAATATTTAATTTTCTTGCCATCTTACGTATAAGAGGGGAAGAATGTATATATTTTTTTTTTTCTATATTTAAAATTTTATTTTTTTTTAAATTATTATTATTTTTAATAATATTATTTTTTACATTTAAAATATCATAATTTTTTACTTTTTGATTTTTTTTATTAGAAACATTTGTATTTTCTAATTCTGTTTTATTTTTTTCTAATGTTTTTTGAGAATTAATAATTAAACTATTTTTTTCATTATCTAATATCTCTAATATGAGATCTCCTGTACGTATTTTATTACCTATAGATACAAAAATTTTTTGAATTTTTCCTTTTTTTGTAGAAGGAATTTCTATAGATGTTTTATCACTTTCTACAGTAATAATTGATTGTTCTTGTAAAATATCGTCTCCTTCCTTTACTAAAATATCAGTAATTTTCATTTCTTCTATTCCTGTATCAGGAAATTTTATTTTCTTATACATATTATCCCTTTTCATACAGTTCTAGGATTATTTTTGTTTATATTAATTTTATATTTTTTTATAAAATATAAGATTTTTTTTAAATCAATTAAATTTAAATCTAATAATATATTTAATACAGCAAGTACTATATATAATTCATTAATTTCAAAAAAATCACGTAAATTCTGACGACTATCAGAACGACCATACCCATCTGTACCTAAAACGAAATAATTATTAGTTGGTATATATTTACGAATTTGTTCTGCAAAAATTTTCATATAATCTGTTGCTGCTACTGTTGGATAATTTTTCATTATATTTGTAATATAAGGAATACGGCGTTTTTCAAAAGGATGTAATAAATTCCAATGATCACAATCTTGTCCTTCTCTAGCAATTTCAGTAAAAGAAGTTACACTAAAAATATCTGAATTAATATTATATTCGTAATATAATATATCAGCAGCTTTAAACATATTACGTAATATTGCTCCTGAACCTAATAATTGTATAATAATTTTATTTTTAATATTTTTTTTAGAAAAAATTTTATATATGCCTTTACAAATACCATTTATATTTTTTGTATTCATTTTTGGCATATTATAAAATTCATTCATAGTAGTTATATAATAATATATATTTTCTTGTTTACTTCCATACATTCTTTTTAAACCATTATGTATGATAATGGCTAATTCATATGCATAAGTAGGATCATATGAAAGACAATTAGGAATTGTTAAAGAATGAATATGGCTATGTCCATCTTCATGTTGTAATCCTTCTCCATTTAAAGTTGTACGTCCTGAAGTAGCTCCAATTAAAAATCCTCTAGCTTGTTGATCTCCAGCTGCCCAACAAAAATCTCCAATTCTTTGAAAACCAAAAATAGAATAATATATATAGAATGGAATCATAGGAAAATTATTTGTAGAATAAGAAGTAGCGGCAGCTAACCATGATGCAAATGCTCCAGATTCATTTATGCCTTCTTGTAAAATTTGACCTTTAATGTCTTCTTTATAATACGTTAATAAAGATTTATCTTGAGGAGTATATTTTAATCCATTGGAATTATATATTCCTATTTGTCTAAATAATCCCTCCATACCAAATGTACGGGCTTCATCAGCTATTATTGGGACTATTCTATTACTAATATTTTTATCTCTAAGTAATATATTTAATATACGTACAAATACAATTGTTGTAGATATTTTATCTTGATTTTTAAATAAAATATTAAAATCTTCTAGTTTAGGTAAAACTAATTTTTCTGTAAAATTTGTTCTTCGAGATGGAACATATCCTCCTAATTTTATACGTTGGTTATGTAAATATTTAAATTCTAGAGAATTTTTATTAAAAGATAAGTAAGGTAATTTATACAAGTTTTTATCACTAATAGGAATATTTAAGTTATCTCGTATATATTTTATTGTATTAAAATCAATTTTTTTGATTTGATGAGCAATATTTTTACTTTCAGCTATTTTACCTAAACCAAAACCTTTTATTGTATGAAATAATATTACTATAGGTTTGTCTTTTATTTGATAAGCTTTTTTGAAAGCTGTATAAATTTTTTTAGGATCATGACCTCCATAATTTAATTTTTCTATTTCTTGATCAGAAAAGTTTTTGACAAGTTCTAATGTTTCTGGAAATTTTCCAAAAAAATTTTTTCTAATATAAGATCCATCTTTAGAATTAAAGTTTTGAAAATCTCCATCTAAAGTATTATTTATTAATTCAACTAATTTACCAGTTTTATCTTTTAATAATAAATTTTCCCAATTATTACCCCAGATAACTTTAATAACTTCCCATCCAGCTCCTTTAAAAATATTTTCTAATTCATTAATAATTTTACCATTACCATATACTGGTCCATCTAATCTTTGTAAATTACAATTTATTACAAAAATTAAATTATTTAATTTCTCTCTCGCAGCTATATTTAAAACTCCTTTAGATTCTGGTTCATCCATTTCACCATCTCCTAAAAATGCAAAAATTTTTCTATCTGTTTTTTTTTGTAACTCTCTATTTTCTAAATATTTAATAAATTTAGCTTGATATATTGCAGATATAGGACCTAATCCCATAGAAACAGTAGGAAATTGCCAAAAATTAGGCATAAGTTTAGGATGAGGATATGAAGATAATCCTTTACCAGAAATTTCTTGACGAAAATTATCTAAATGATGAGTACTTAAACGTCCTTCAACAAAGGATCTAGCATAAATTCCAGGAGATATATGTCCTTGAAAATAAATAATATCTCCATTATTCTTATTGTTATAAGCTTTAAAAAAATGATTAAAACAAACTTCATATATATATGAAGATGACTGATAAGAAGCAATATGACCACCTAAATCTAATTTTTTTTTAGAAGCTCTTAAAACAATCATTATTGCATTCCATCTAATAACAGATCTTATTTTTTCTTCTAAAATTAAATTTCCAGGATAAATTTCATCTTCGTTTCTAGAAATAGAATTTATATAATCATCATTATATATATTAAAAATAACTTTATTTTTATTAAGATGTATGATAGTTTTTTTTAATAAAAATTTAGCTCTTTCAATTCCTTCTTCTTTTATTACAGATTCTATAGATTGTATCCAATCATTTGTTTCAATTGGATCCACGTCATTATAAAAAATATAATCATCTGACATGGTATGATTCCTTATTTTGATAAATAAATTATATGATATATAACTAAATTTCAATTATTTTATAATATAAAACTCTGTTAAAACTTATTGAATGATTATAGATAAACAAAACTTTTTTATTAATTTTTATTTATAATTTTTTTAAATAAAAATCATTTAAAATAATTTCATAAATTTTTGTTAATTTTAGATTATTAAATATTTATTATTGTTGTAATATCACCTTTTTTTTGTAACCATTTTCTACGATCTTCTGCTCTTTTTTTAGCTAATAACATGTCCATTAAAGAAAATGTTCTTTTAATATCTTTTTCACTATGATTTAATATTAATTGGATTAAACGACGACTATTAGGATTAAAAGTTGTTTCTCTTAATTGAGTTGGGTTCATTTCACCTAATCCTTTAAATCTTTGTACATTAATTTTTTGTTGATCATTTTTAATAAAATTTTGTTTTAAAATTTTATTTTTTTCATTTTCATCTAAAGCATAAAAAATTTTTTTTCCTAAATCTATACGATATAAAGGAGGCATTGCAACATAAATATGTCCATGTTTTACTAATGGTAAAAAATGTTTTATAAATAAAGCACATAATAAAGTAGCAATATGTAATCCATCTGAATCTGCATCTGCTAAAATACAAATTTTGTTATATCTTAATTTTTTTAAATCTTCATTATTAGGATAAATTCCTATTGCTGAAGAAATATCATATATTTCTTGAGAAGATAAAATTTCTTCAGAATTTATTTCCCATGTATTTAAAATTTTTCCTTTCAATGGCATTACAGCTTGAAAATTTTTATTTCTTGCTTGTTTTGCGGATCCTCCCGCAGAATCACCTTCTACTAAAAAAAGTTCTGTTTTTTTTTTATTATGAATAATACAATCAGATAATTTATTTGGTAAAATTGAATTTGTATTATAATTTTTTTTTTTTATAAATTTTTTAGATTCTCTAATACGTTTTTGAGCATTAGTAATAAAAATATTAATTAAAAGAGAACTAATTTTAAAATTTTGATTTAACCAAAGAATAAAAGAATCTCTTACTATATTTGCAACAAATACAGTACATTGTCTAGAAGACAGACGTTCTTTTGTTTGCCCTGTAAATTGAGGATCTTGAATTTTAATAGATAAAACATAAGAACATTGGTACCAAATATCTTCTCCTAATAATTTTATATTTCTAGGTAACATATTATGAAAATTACAAAAATGGCGTATTGCATCTAATAAACCTAAACGTAATCCATTTACATGTGTACCTCCATAGGTAGTTGGGATTAAATTAACATAACTTTCAGTAATAATACTATTATTATTTTCTGGAATCCAAAATAAAGCCCAGTTTAAATATTTTGTATCATTATAATATTCACCAATAAAAGGATCCTTTGGTATTGTAATTATATTTTTTACTGAATTAATTAAATATTCTGATAAACCTTTTTTATAAGTCCAACAATAATAATCTTCAGTATTTTTATTTGTAAAACATACTTTTAAATTTGCACATAAAACTGCTTTTGCTTTTAATAAATTAATTAAATTAGAGATTAAAAAAGTATGATGTTCAAAAAATTTTTCATTAGGCCAAAATCTAATTTTTGTTCCAGTTTTTTGATTATCTGTATTTTCATAAAAAGAAAGATTTTGAATTTTATATCCGTTTTCAAAAACTATTTTATAGATTTTATTTTTACGGAAAATACTAACTTCCATCCTTTTTGATAAAGCATTAACGACAGAAATACCTACACCATGTAACCCTCCAGAAAAATGATAATTTTTATTAGAAAATTTTCCTCCAGCATGTAATCGACATAAAATAAGTTCAATAGCTGGAATACCTTCTCTAGAATGTATATCAGTAGGCATTCCTCTACCATCGTCAATAACTTCTAATGATTGATCTTTATATAAAGTTACAAAAATATTTTTAGCATAACCTGCTAATGCCTCATCTACACTATTATCGATTACTTCCTGAGCTAAATGATTAGGTCTAGTAAGATCAGTATACATCCCAGGACGACGTCTTACAGGATCTAATCCTTCTAAAACTTCTATTGAATCTGCGTTATATTGATTTAAATGGTTCATTTTTTTATTAAGTATATAATAATTTTATATTTAAAATATAAAAAAAATCCATTTTAAGTCAATTGATTTTAATAAATATTTTATATAAATAAATTAATTTAGTAATTTTAAATAATTAAACTAAATTTTAAATATTTAAAATAAAAATTTTTATTTTATTATAACATATTTATTTAAAAAACAAATTACCTATTTTTAAGTCTTATTTTATAATTAATAATTTTAAATACTTATTTTTTATGCTCTTTTTTTAAAATTACTAAAATAGTAAGACTACATATAACTAACATTAATAATAGCCATATTAAATACCACATTTTTAATTACCTGTTTATTAAAAGTTTATAATTACTTTTTTTTAATAAAAAAAATCAGATTTTTGTTTAATTTTTTCTTTATTAAGATAAAAAAACATTTTTTTATAACACCAAAAAGTATAAAATAATACAATAGGCATAAATATGATAACTATATATAACATTACATTTAATGTTAATTGACTTGATGTAGCATTCCAAATTGTTAAACTTTGATAATATTTTATATTTGAAGGAATAATAAAAGGGAACATTATAATTCCAATACTTAAAATACTACTAATAATAGTAAAAGTAGAACATATTAATGCTATTAGTAATTTTTTATATATAGATGATAAAATTGTGAAAAAAGGTAAAATTATACTTAATAAAGGTATTAAATATAAATATTTATGATTTTGAAAATTAGATGTCCATGCTGTATTTTTATAAATAATATTATAATTTTTTTCATAAAAAATATTTGTTTTTTGATTAATAAAAAAATTAATTTTATATCCTTTCATAAAAAATAAAATATTTATAAACGATAAAAGAGAAAATATTATTAATAATATTGAAGAAAATTTTAATACTTTTTTTAATCTATTATTAATATTAGAATCTTTTATTCTTATTTGTAAATAAGTTATAGCATGATTTACAATTAAAATTACAGTTGTAAAACTAATAATAAGACTAAGTAAATTAAATTGTTTTAAAAAATGTCTTTTAGAATAAATAAAATTATATTTATCAATATAGAATGGGATTCCTTTTAATATATTACTAAATATTATTCCAATAATAATTGGTGGGATTATACTTCCAATTGAAATACATATATCACAAATTTTTTGCCATGTTTTATTTTCAATTTTTGAACGGTATTCAAAACCTACAGGACGTAAAAATAATGCCATTAATAATAATATCATCATTATATAAAAATGAGAGAATATTATTGCATAAACAATAGGCCATGCAGCAAATAATGCACCTCCAGTTGTAATTAACCATACTTGGTTCCCATCCCAATGGGGAGCAATTGTATTTATCATAATTCTACGTTCAATATTATTTTTTCCTGTTATGAATAATAAAATACCAACTCCCATATCTAATCCATCAGTAATAAAAAATCCTGTAATTAATATACCAATTATTATTGACCAAATTAAACATAAAAATTCATAATTTAACATTTAAATAACCTAATTAATTTTTTTTTTTAAAATATTTTTTTGTGTGTTATTTTTTTCAAAAAAATATTTTCCAGTTTTTAAAATACTTGGTCCTAAAATAGATATTTTATATATTAAAAATAATTCTATTATTAATAGAATTGTATAAAAAATAAAAATTATTATTATTGAAAATAATACTTCTGTTAATTGTAAAGAAGAACCTGCCATATATGTAGGTAAAATATTTTTTATTGCCCATGGTTGTCTACCATATTCAGCAACAAACCATCCACATTCAGATGCAATCCATGGTAAAGGTATTATAAATAAACATAATTTTAATAAATATTTTTTTTTTTCAATACTATCTTTTATAATAGTAACAAAAAAAACTATTATTAATATAATTAATAAAATAAAACTTGATAAAACCATAATTCTAAAAGAAAAAAATAAAGGACTAATCATTGGAATAGATATTTTTGCTACATTTTTTATTTGTTCATTATTTATATTATAAATATTTTGATAATATTGTTGGAATAAGAAACCATATCCTAAATATTTTTTATATTTTGTAAATATTTTTATGTTATTTAATTTTAAATTACCGTTTTTTATTTTTTCCAATGCAAGTAATGCTTTTATTCCATTTTTAATTTTTAATTCGTTATTTTTAATTAAATCTTTTATTCCTAATATAGGTATATTAGTAGATCTTGTAGCAATAAGTCCTAATATATATGGAATTTTAATAGAAAATCTATTTAATTGTTTTTTTTGATTTGGTAAACATATAATATTAAATGATGCTGGAGGTTTTTGTGTTTCCCATTCTGCTTCAATAGCTGCTAGTTTAATTTTTTGTATATTTTTTAATTGATAACCTGATTCATCACCTAATATAATTACTGCAATAATAGAAAATAAACCAAAACATGAAGCAATCATAATAGATTTTTTTGCAAATTCTATATCTCTTTTTTTTAAAATATAATAAGAACTAATTCCAATAATAAATATTGAACCAGTTGTATATCCAGCTGTTACAGTATGAAAAAATTTTATTTGTGCTATAGGATTAAAAATTAATTTCCAAAAATTATTCATTTCCATTCGCATATTTTGATAATTAAAAGAAGATGCAACAGGATTTTGCATCCATCCATTAGCGATTAAAATCCAAAGAGCAGAAAGATTTGAACCTATAGCAACAAACCATGTTACAAATAAATGTTGTATTTTATTTAAACGATCCCATCCTAAAAAAAATAGACCAACAAAAGTTGATTCTAAAAAAAATGCTACTAAACCTTCTATTGCTAATGGTGCCCCAAAAATGTCCCCAACGTAATGAGAATAATAAGACCAATTTGTTCCAAATTGAAATTCCATAGTTAAACCAGTTACTATTCCTAAAGCAAAATTAATACCAAATAATTTACCCCAAAATTTAGTCATATCTCTATATATTTTATTTTTAGATAAAACATATAAAGTTTCCATTATGGCTAATAAAAAAGAAAGTCCTAATGTTAGGGGTACAAATATAAAATGATACATTGCTGTTAATGCAAATTGCAATCTGGATAAATCAATAACATTTAACATTATAAATCCTTATATTTTTATATATCTACAAAATTTTTTTAAAATAATTAATAAATATTTTAATTTTTTTCTTTAAAAGAAGATAATTAATATTTTTTATAAAAATATTAATAATAATTAAATAAAATTTATAAAAATAATTTTATAGGATCTTCTAATAATGTTTTTATTAACATAAGAAAACCTATAGCTTCTTTTCCATCTATTAAACGATGATCATATGATAATGCTAAATACATCATAGGCATAATATATATTTTATGATTTATAACAATAGGTCTTTCTTTAATAACATGCATTCCTAAAATAGCACTCTGGGGGGGATTAATAATTGGTGTAGACATTAAAGAACCAAATACTCCACCATTAGTAATGGTAAATGTACCGCTAACTAAATCTTTAGTAGATAATTGATTTTTATTACTTTTTACAACTAGTTTTTTAATTTTTTTTTCAATATCAATTAATGATAATGTATTTGTATTATATATTATAGGAGTAATTAATCCTCTTTTTGTAGCAATTGCAATATTTATATTATAAAAATTATTATAAATAATATTGTTTCCATCAATAAATGCATTAATCTTTTTAAAAGATTGTAACGCTTGTGTAACAGCTTTAACATGAAAAGAAGTAAATCCTAATTTAATATTGTAATTTTCAAGAATAAAATTTTTATAATTATTTTTTATATTAATAATTTTTTTCATATTAACTTCATTAAAAGTAGTTAACATAACAGTATTATTTTTAGAATCCATTAATTTTTTAGAAATATATTTTCTTATTGGACTCATTTCTTTTTTTTCAAAATTATTATTTTTTAAAAATTTTTCTTCTTTTTTTTTAAAATTATTAAAATTTTTTAAATTTAAATTAGTTTTACTATTAATATTATTTATTTCATTTAATGAAAAATAATTTTTTTTAATATTTCTTCTTATAGAAGGACTAAAATCATTTAATGTTTTTAATATTTTTTTTTGATCATTATCTTTGTTAGTTACTTTTGATATTTTTATATTATTATTATTAATAACTTCTTTATCTTTTAAAGATTTTTCTTTTTTCAAAATACCAATAATTTGTTGAGATTTTACTTTTTCACCTTCTTTTACTAAAATTTTTTCTAAAAAACCATTAATAGTTGAAGGTATTTCTAATACTACTTTATCTGTTTCTAATTCTAAAAGAACATCATCAATTTTTACTTTTTCTCCTGGTTTTTTGTACCATTGAATAATAATTGCATTATTTATTGATTCAGGTAATTCAGGAACAATAATATTAATATTATCCACTTTTTTATCCTTATAAATTAACTTTTTATTTTTTTATATCAATATTAAAAACAGAATTTATTATTTCTTGTTGTTGTTTTTTATGAATAATAAAATATCCTGTTGAAGGAGAAGAGGATTTATTTCGTCCAAAATAATTAACATTTAGATTTAATTTATTTTTAAAACAATTTTTAATATATATCCATGGTCCTTGATTTTTAGGTTCTTCTTGACACCAACAAAAATATTTTATTTTTTTATATTTTTCAATTATTTTTTTTAAATCTTTTTTTGGAAATGGATATAATTGTTCTATTCTTATCAAAATAAGATTATTTTTTTTTATAAAATTTCTATATTCCAATAAATCATAATATATTTTACCAGTACAAAAAACAATATATTGAATATTTTTTATATTAATTTTTTGATCTAATTCATCTATAATTAATTTAAAAGAATTGTTTATAAAATTTTTCAATGAAGAACATGCTAATGGATGTCTTAAAAGAGATTTTGGAGAAAATATAATAAGTGGTTTTTTTTTAAAATTAAAAGCTTGTTCACATAATAAATAATATATTTGAGATGCATTAGAAGGAATACAAATTTTCATATTTTTCCCGGCACATAATTGCAAAAATCTTTCTATTCTTGCAGAAGAATGTTCAGGACCTTGACCTTCATATCCATGAGGAAGAATAATTACTAATCCACTTTTGTAATTCCATTTAATTTCTCCAGAACTAATAAATTGATCTATAATAATTTGGGCTCCATTAACAAAATCTCCAAATTGTGCTTCCCATATTGTTATACCGTTAATATTATTTAACGAATAACCATACTCAAAACCTAAAACAGCTTCTTCTGATAAAACAGAATTATAAATATTGAAAATTCCTTGGTTTAAACTAATATTATTTAAAGGAGTATATGATGATCCATTTTTTTGATCATATATAACAGAATGTCTATGAGAAAAAGTACCTCTTTTAACATCTTCTCCTGAAAAACGACAAGACATTCCCTGATTTAAAATATTTGCAAATGCTAAATTTTCTGCTGTCCCCCAATCTATTTTTTTTATTTCTTTACTCATATTCATTCTATCTAAATAAATTTTTTTTACTATAGGATGAATATTAAAATTTTTAGGAAAACTACTAATTCTAAAAAGTAATTTTTTTAATTCGTTAATTTTTATATTTTTAATAATTATATTTGTACATTTTTTTTTAATAGGAACAAATGTTTTAATAAAAACTTTACCTTGATTAAATAAATTTTGATATTTTTGATATAATTTTTTTTTTTCATCATTATCTATAATATTTTGTAAAAATAATTGGTCAAAATATAAATTTTGTATTCTTTTATGATTTTTAATGTAGTTATACATTAATGGTTGAGTTATATAAGGATCATCCATTTCATTATGTCCGTATCTTCTATAAGATACAAGATCAATAAAAACATCCTTATGGAAAGTATTTCTATATTTAATAGCTAATCTAGTTGTAAAAATAACACTTTCTAAGTTATCTGCATTTACATGGAAAACAGGACACTGAATCATTTTTGCTATATCAGTACAATAGTAACTAGACCTCATATCAATATTTTTTGATGTAGTAAATCCAATTTGATTATTAATAATAATATGAATAGTACCATAAATTCCATATCCTCTTGTTTGAGACAAATTTAAAATTTCTTGTATTATTCCTTGCCCACTAAAAGATGCATCTCCATGTATATTTATAGGTAAAATATTAAAATTATTAATATTTTTTTTTAGAATATCATTATAAAATCTAGTAATACCCATAGTAATACTATTGATAATTTCTAAATGAGAAGGATTGTATGCTAATTCTAATTCTATTTTTTTTTTATTTATTTCAATAATAGAAGAATAACCTAAATGATATTTTACATCATCTATATGTTTTTTTTTAGGTAAAATATCTGTAAATTCATTAATTATATCTTTAATTTTTTTACCCATTATATTTACTAAAAAATTTAATCTTCCTCTATGTGACATTGCAAAAATTATTTTTTTGGTTTTATTTTCTAATTTCATAGAATAACGGATTATTTCTTTTATTAATGGAATTAAAACATCACATCCTTCTAAAGAAAATCTTTTAGCTCCTGGAAAATTTTTTCCTATATTTTTTTCAAAAATTTCAGTAGCAATTAATTCTTCTAAAAATATTTTTTTTTCTCTTGATTTTAAATGAAAATTTTTATTTTCTATATTTTTTTCTATCCATATTTTTTCATTTTCTAATAAATAGAAATATTCTATACCTATAAAATTACAATATTTTTTTTTAAAAAAATTATAAAT
>NZ_CP046186.1:183592-206233 GCF_012567955.1 Enterobacteriaceae endosymbiont of Donacia bicoloricornis | reverse complement strand
CTATAACCACTTTTTCCTTTTAAAATAAAAATAAGGAGCTAATGCTGAAATTATCATTATAATGATGGCATAGAAATAACCATATTTCCATTTTAATTCTGGTAAAGAAGAAAAATTCATTCCATAATTAGATGCTACTAATGTAGGAGGTAAAAAAATAACAGATACTAATGAAAAAATTTTAATAATTCTATTTTGTTCTATATTAATAAAACCCATTGCAGCTTGTACTAAAAAATTAACTTTTTGGAATAATGATTCATTATGAGGTAAAAGTGATTCAATATCTCTTGAGATTTCTCTTGCTTGTTCTATTTGTATTTTGGGTAATCTAGTTTTTCTCATTAAAAAATTTACTGCTCTTTGTGTATCCATTAAACATAGTCTTACTTTCCAACCAATATCTTCTAATTCAGCTAAAGTAGAAAGTGCATTATCAAATTGATCGTTTTGATGTCCTTTCATAATAATACAACTTAAAGATTCTAAATCACTATATATATTTTCTATTTTATCAGCTAATTGTTCAATTTTAGTGTCAAATATATCTAATAATAATTCATAAGGATTACCATATATCATGGTATTATGATTATACATACGTTTTCTATATAGACGAAAAGTAGATAATTCTTTTTCTCTTAAGGTATATAATCTATTATTTTTAATTGTAAATGCAACTGTAGTTATTCCAGCATATTCATCTCTATTTTTATAAAAAAAAAACGAATGAATATGTAATCCTTCTTTATTTTCAAAAAATCTTGCAGAAGCTTCTATATCCTCTAATTCAGGTCTAGTAGCTAGATTTTGTCCTAATAAAGAAAAAATTTTTTTTCTTTCATTTTCTTCAGGTTTTATTAAATCAATCCAAATTGCATCTAAAAGATTATTATAATCATTATTTAATTTTATATAAATTAAATGTTTGTTATATATTTTATAAGCATTTAACATAATAACTCCTAATTAGGATATTATTTAAATAATAATATAAATAAATTTATATTTTTAAATTTTATTTTATAAATATTTTTTTATATATAAAAATGTATATAATTAGACATTATCCATTTTTTTATTTTATTAAATTTAATTTGTAATTTTATATTATTTTTAATAATTTCTATTTTTAGAATAATTCCTTTACCAAAATTTTTGTGATAGATTATTTGTCCTATAAAATATTTTTTTTTATTTAAATAACTAATTTTTTTTATACAATTTTCTGGTAATTCTTGGATAAATCTTGATGGTATTGAATTAATTTCTTTACCATATAAATAACGTTTTTTTGTATAAGTTAATGTTAACTTTTTTTTTGCTCTAGTAATCCCTACATATGCTAAACGTCTTTCTTCATTAATATTTTGATTAATAAAAGAAATTTTATTAGGGAAAATACCTTCTTCCATACCAATAATAAATACTTCAGAAAATTCTAATCCTTTAGACGCATGAATAGTCATCATTTGTATATAATTATTAATTTTTTGATTTATTTTATTTAGATTAATATCTTCAGTTAATAGTAATGATTGAGAAAGAAAATTTATTAATAAGTTATTTTTAATATTTTTATAAAAAAAATTATTTTTATTTTTCAATGAATTTTTTGTAAAATCATCAGCAGCATTAATTAATTCCTTTAAATTATTGATTTTATTAAAATTTTTTTCAGTAAAACAACTTTTGTTATACATTTCCCATAATCCAGAATCTTTTATGGTTTCTTTAATTATAATTGATAAAGGTTTATTTTTTATATTTTTTTTTAAAAATTTAATTAAATTAATAAATTTTTTTAATGAATTAAATGACATAGTATTTAAATATTTTTTATTTTTTAATAAATAAATACTAGATTCCCATAATGTTAATAAATATTTTTTAGAAATGTATTTTATTATATTTAATGTTTTTTCTCCAATATTTCTTTTAGGTATATTTATAATTCTCTCAAAAGAATTATCATCATTATAATTGGATATTAATCTTAGATATGATAGAATATATTTTATTTCTTGACGTTCAAAAAAACGTACTCCTCCATATATTTTATATGGAATAGCAAATTTTAACATAACTTCTTCTAAAATACGAGATTGAAAATTATTTCTATAAAGAATTGCACAATTATTTAATTCTATATTTTTTTTTATGAAATTTTTATATATTTGTTTTGCAATGTATTTAGCTTCATCAAATTCATTAAATGCAGTATATATATAAATAAGTCTTCCATCATTTTCATGAGTCCATAATTTTTTTTTTAATCTAGTATTATTATGAGAAATTAATTCATTTGCAGCTTTTAAAATATTTGAAGTAGAACGATAATTTTGTTCTAATAAAATTGTCTTAACTTTATCAAAATCTTTTAAAAAACGATACATATTTTCAACTTGAGCACCCCTCCATCCATAAATTGATTGATCATCATCTCCAACAAGAAAAATTTTAGTATTATAAGATTTATTATATAATAAAGATATAAATTTATATTGTAAATCATTCGTATCTTGAAATTCATCAATTAAGATATTTTTAAATCTTTGTTGATATATTTTTAATATATGAGGATTATATAAAAATAATTTATATAAATATAATATTAAATCATTGAAATCAATTACTTCTGTAATTTTACATAAATTTTTATATTCAATATATATTTTAGAAAAAATTGGATCATAAAAAAAATTTTGTTTATTAAAATAATTATTATTTTTATTAAAAAAATTATTTTTAAAATTATTTATATATTTTAAAATATTATCTATAGAATAATTTTTATCTTGTAAATATAATTTTTTTAAAATTCTTTTAATAAAATTTTTTTGATCAAAAATATCTATAATTTGAAAATTTTGAGTTAATCCTGCCTCTAAATAATAAATTCTTAATATATAATAAGCAAAACTATGAAATGTTCCTATCCAAATATCATTTTTTTGATCATTTTTTATGAAAAATTTAATTCTTTTTTTAAGCTCTAATGCTGCTTTATTTGTAAAAGTCATAGCTAAAATAGATTTAGGAGCACAATTTTCTTTATAAATTAACCATGCTATTCTACGAATTAATACAAGTGTTTTCCCACTACCAGCTCCAGCTAATATTAATAAATTTTTTCTTATTTCAGATACTACTTCTTTTTGTTTATTATTTAAATTTTTTAATAAATTAAGACTTTTCATTTACTGAAATACCAAAATAAAAATAAAATTTATTATAGTAATATTTTACCATCAAATACATAATTTGCACTTCCTTGCATGTATAAATCATGATTACTACCTCGCCAAGATATAATAATAATTCCTCCAGTAAGATGTACATATACTTTTTCAGCTAAAATATTTTTTTTAACCCCTATTGCAACAGCTGCGCATGCACCTGATCCGCAGGACATAGTTTCTCCTACTCCCCTTTCAAACACTCTTATTTTAATATTATTAATATTTAAATATTCCATAAAACATACATTAATTTTTTGAGGAAATAATTTATGATTTTCCAAAAATGATCCTATTAATGATATTGGAGTTTTTGATACATTTTTTACTTGAACAACACAATGTGGATTTCCTAAAGAAACAACATTAAAATAAATATATTTATTTTTAAAAAATAATTTATATGTATTTTTAATACTGTTAGTTGTAAATGGGATTTCTTTTGGATTAAATAAAGGTATACCCATATTTACCGAAATAAAATTATCATTTAAAAATTTTAAATATATTAAACGATTTTTTGTACTTACACATATTTTTTTTTTAAAAATTAATTTTTTTAGTTTTAAATATAATGCAAGACAACGTGCTCCATTACCACATTGTTCTACTTCATTACCATCAGAATTAAAAATTCTATAATGAAAATCAATATTTTTATTTAATGATAATTCTAATAATAATAATTGATCAAATCCTATTCCTAAATGTCGATTAGATAGTTTTTGTATCACTTTTTTTTCTAAAAAAAAGAATTTTTTTATATTATTTATAATAATAAAATCATTTCCTAATGCATGCATTTTAGTAAATTTTATTTTCATATAATGTATTCAAATTTTAAAAATTAAATTGTTAAAAATAAATGATTAATTTGAATTTAAATTTTTTTATTTATTATTGACACTGTATTATTATGTTTACCTATTATAATTATATCAGCACATCTTTGTGTAAATAAACCAACTGTTACAACTCCAGGGATATTATTTATATATTTTTCTATTTTTAGAGGTTCACATAAATTTAAATTATATACATCTAATATTATATTTCCATGTTCTGTTATTGTATTTATACGTTTTTTAACTATTGCTCCTAAATATGATAGTTGTTTAATAATAAATTTTTCTGCTAAAGGTATTATTTCTATTGGAACAGGATGTAATATACCTAAATTTTTTACATATTTTGATTCATCTATCATACAAATAAATAAATCTGAAAAACTAGATATAATTTTTTCATTAGTTAAGGCAGCACCTCCTCCTTTTATCATTTGCATTTTATGATTAATTTCATCAGCACTATCAAAATATATCCCAATTTTTTTTACTTTATTGATTTGATAAATATTAAAATTATATTTTTGTAATTTTTTTGTAGAACTTCTAGAAGCAGATACTATACCTATAATATTTTTTTTTTCAGTATATAAAAGATCAATAAAGTTAGATATTGTTGTTCCTGATCCAATTCCAATAATATTATGATTTTTAATATATTTTATTGCTGATTTTGCTGCAAGAATTTTTAATTTATTAAACATACAGATTTATATATTTATATTAAATATAATCTATATTATATTAAGTACAATAATTTGTAAAAAAATTTATATTTTATTATTTAAATAATTTTAAACTTAAACTGATTAAAAATCAGTATTTATTTAAAATTAAATAATTTTGTATAAATCTAATTTAATAAATTTTATTAAGAGATTTTTTATGAAAAAATTTAAAATATTTTTTTATATATTTTTTTTTGTTATTATAATAACAATACGACAAAAATATGCTAGTGCTAAATTATTACCATTTAATTTTAAAAAAAAATGGAATAATCATTCATTACCAAGTTTATCAAAAATATTAAAAAAAGTTACTCCTTCAGTTGTTAGTATTGATGTTCAAGGAAGTACTTTTGTATCACAATTTAAATTACCTCCTAAAATACAAGATTATTTAAATGAACATTTTTCATTATGTAAAGCAGGATCTCCATATGAAAATACTCCTATTTGTGGAAATAATAATAATATTCTTGAACAAAAATTTCATGCAATTGGTTCTGGAGTAATTATAAATGCTAAGAATGGCATAATTATTACTAATAATCATGTTATTAATCATGCTAAATACATTTCAGTAGAATTGAGTAATGGAAAAACATATGAAGCTAAAATTATAGGACAAGATCCACAAATGGATGTTGCTTTAATAAAAATAAAAAATAATATAATAAATTTAAAAAGTTTAAAAATAGCTAATTCTGATAATTTAAAAGTTGGTGATTATACTATAGCAATAGGCAACCCATATGGATTAGGTGAAACTGTAACATCAGGTATTATATCTGGATTAGGACGTACAGGACTTAATATTGAAAATTTTGAAAATTTTATTCAAACAGATGCTGCAATTAATCGCGGGAGTTCTGGGGGAGCATTAGTTAATTTAAATGGAGATTTAATTGGAATTAATACTGCTATTTTAACACCAAATGAAGGTAATATTGGAATTGGTTTTGCTATACCTAGTAATACAATAACAAATTTAATTCATCAATTTACTAAATTTGGAAAAATAAAAAGAGGTTCTTTAGGAATCTATGGAGTTGATTTAGATCCTCAATTAGCTAAAGTTATGAATATTCATAATTTATATAAAGGTACTTTTATTCGTGACGTTATACCATTTAAAAATAATCCATTAGATCCTGGTGATGTTATTGTTTCATTAAATAATAAACAAGTTAATAGTTATGCTTTATTAAAAGCAAAAATAAGTACTTTTATGACAGGAACTTTTGTTAAATTAGGAATTATAAGAAAAGGAGTTTTTAAAATTATAAAAACAAAATTAGGTGATTATTGTAGTAATGAATCTTTTAAAAAAAATATGATGTATTACGGTATTGAAGGGAGTTATTTAGTTAATACTGATTTAAAAAATAGAAATGTTTTTTTTAAAATGGGGAAAAATACTGCAGTTAAAGTTATAAATATACTTCCTAATTCTCCTGCAGAAATAATAGGTTTAAAAAAAGATGATATAATATTATCAATTAATAGGAGACGTACAATAGATATAAAAAAAGTTAAAGAAATTTTAGATAAACATCCATCATTAATTCTTTTATATATTTTAAGGGGAAAAAATAAATTTTATTTACTTAATTAAAAAAACATAAATTTAATTGAAATAAATTTTAAAATATATCATAATATTAGATAGTTTGGCCCTTTAGCTCAGTGGTTAGAGCAAACGACTCATAATCGTTAGGTCGTTGGTTCAAGTCCAACAAGGGCCATTGTTTATCAAAAAAATAATTTTTAACTTCTATAAATTTTAAATATATTAATCTTGATATAAATAAAGTAATTAAAATTAATTTTTATATTAAATTTAATTAAAACTTTTTTCATTAAAAGATTAGGAGAAATATGTTAGAAATTTACTTAATAAAAAATAAATTAAAAAAAATAAAAAAAAAAAATATTTTTATTAGGGGGTTTCTTTAATTATTCAAAATATAAAAAAAAATTATCAGTAATAAAAAATAAAATTAAAGATCCCAATATTTGGAAAGATTTTGATAATTTACTTATTTTAAATAAAAAAAAAACAAAAATTAAAAATTTAATATTATCTTTAGATAATCTTAATCAAGAAATTATTGATATTAATGAATTAATTAATTTAGCAATCGATACTAATGATAAAAAAATATTACAAGAATCAAGAAAAATATTATTTGATATTCAAAATAAAATAAATAATTTAGAATTTAAAAAAATTTTTATTAAAAAAAATGACAAAAAAAATTGTTTTATTGATATCCAATCTGGATCAGGTGGTATAGAATCTCAAGATTGGGCAAAAATAATAATGAAAATGTATTTAAAATGGGCAGAAAAAAAAAATTTTCAAGTAAAAATAATAAGTGAATCTCCCGGAGAAATTATAGGTATTAAATCATCTACATTACATATTATAGGTGATTATGCTTTCGGATGGTTACGTACAGAAAATGGTATTCACCGTTTAGTTAGAAAAAGTCCTTTTAGTTCATCTGGTAGAAGACACACATCTTTTGCTTCAACTTTTATATATCCAGAAATTAAAGAAGATAATAATATTTTTATTAATTCAGAAGATTTACGTATTGATGTATATCGATCTTCTGGTTCTGGAGGACAACATGTAAATCGTACAGAATCTGCTGTACGTATTACACATAACCCAACTGGGTTGGTAACACAATGTCAAAATAGTAGATCACAACATAAAAATAAGATTCAAGCTATAAAACAACTAAAATTTAAATTATATGAATTACAAAATAATATAAAAAAAAAAAAAAAAGAGAAAATGGAAAAAAAAAAATTTAATATTAGTTGGGGATATCAAATACGTTCTTATATATTAGATGATTCAAGAATTAAAGATTTAAGAACAGGTGTAGAAATTAATAATATACAATATGTACTTAATGGAAATCTAGACAAATTTATTGAAGCTAGTTTAAAATTAGGTTTATAAATAAAAATAAAAATAGGATTATTTTATTATGTCTGAAAGTAAAAAAAAAATTAATAATAATGAAATAATATTTCGACATAAAAAATTAATAGAATTAAGAAAAGAAACTAATATAGTTTTTCCTAATAATTTTAAAATTAATATTTCATTAGATAAAATATATAAAAAATATAATCATAAAAATATTTTTTTAGAAAAAAAATCATTTAATATTGCAGGACGTATAGTAAATTTAAGAATTATGGGAAAAGCTTCTTTTATTAATATTCAAGATTATACAGGAAATATACAAATTTATATATCTCAAAAAGAAGTTTCTCAAAAAATATATAAAAATTTTTTAAAAAAATATGATATCGGAGATATAATAGGCGTTACTGGTTATCTTTTTAAAACTAAAATTAATGTTTTATCTATTTTTTGTCAAAAAATTTATTTATTAACAAAAGCCATTAGATCATTACCCGATAAATATCATGGGTTACAAGACAAAGAAATAAAATATAGAAAAAGATATTTAGATTTAATTGTGAATAAAAAAACACGTTATATTTTTAAAAAAAGATCGAAAATTATATTAAATATTCGTAATTTTATGAATGAAAGAGATTTTATTGAAGTAGAAACTCCAATGATGCATAATATTCCAGGAGGAGCTTTAGCTAGACCATTTGTAACATATCATAATACTTATAATAAAAATATTTATTTACGTATTGCTCCTGAACTTTATTTAAAACGTCTTATAATCGGGGGTTTTAATAAAATTTTCGAAATTAATAGAAATTTTAGAAATGAAGGAATTTCTACTAAACATAATCCTGAATTTACTATGATGGAATTATATATCACATATTGTGATTATAAAGATTTAATGATTTTTTTTGAAAAATTTTTTAAAAAAATATATAAAAAAATATTTAAAAAGTATTTATTAAAATATAATAATTATGTTTTTGATTTAAATAAAAAATTTCATAAATTAACTATGAAAGAATCTATTATATATTTTTATCCTAATTTTTCTTTAGATAATTTAGAAGATAATAAAAAATTAGTAAAAATTGCTAACTTATTAAAAGTTAATATAAATCCAAGTTGGAGTCAGGGTAAAATTATTTTTGAAATTTTTGAAAAAAAAATTGTATCTAAAATTATAGAACCAACATTTATTACAGAATATCCTACTGAAATTTCTCCATTATCAAGAAATAACAATTTGAATCCTTTACTTACTGATAGATTTGAATTTTTTATTTGTGGTATGGAAATAGCAAATGGTTTTTCTGAACTTAATGATCCTGAAGAACAAAAAAAAAGATTTAAAGAACAACAAAATATTAAAAATATGAGTGATAATAAGATTATTTATAAAAATTTTTACGATCAAGATTACATAGAAGCATTAGAATACGGATTACCTCCTACTGCAGGACTAGGAATAGGAATAGATAGACTAGTTATGTTATTTACTGATACACAATCGATTAGAGATGTAATTCTATTTCCTATGTTAAGAACTATTGAATGAATTTATTGTTTTTTCAGCTTTTTTAACTAAAGAAATAAAATTTTCTATTGTTAAAGAAGCTTTACCTATTAATAAACCATTAATAGTTTTTTCTTGTAAAAAAATATCTAAATTAGAAACATTAACAGAACCACCATATAAAAAATATATATTTTTTACTATTTCAGAATTTAAAGATGATATATATTTTTTTATAAATAAAATAGTTTTTTGTATTTCATTTATGTTTGCATTTTTCCCAGAACCAATAGCCCAAATCGGTTCATAAGCAATAATAGTTTTATTTAAAATATTAATATTACTATTTTCTAGTATAGAATTGATTTGTTGTATACAAATTTTTTCTGTCTCATTTCTTTTTTTTTGTTTTTCTGTCTCCCCTAAACATAATATTGGAATTAATCCATTATTTTTAATTAAAATAAATTTTTTAGATATAATATCGTTATTTTCATTATGAAAAAATCTTCTTTCTGAATGTCCAATTATTACATATTTTACTCCAACATCTTTTAACATTTTAATTGATATTTCTCCAGTAAAAGATCCTTTTGTATGTATATCAACATTTTGTGCAGTTAAAGATATAGATGTATTTTTTAATAAATTATTAATATAACCTAAATATATATAAGGAGGAGCTATTGATAAATTACAAAAATATAATGATTTATATATTTTTTTCTTAATTAAATTTATATTTTTATTTATAAATTTATAATTACCATTTAATTTCCAATTAGCAATAATCAAAAATTTTGTCATATTATTTTCTTTATAGTTTATTTTACCAATATCTTTCAGATGTTATATTACCATTTTGTTTTTTTAAATTTTTAGATAAATTTCTAGTTTTTTCTAAAAAATTTTGTGTTTGTTTAATCATTTCTGGATTTCCACATAACATCACATGACTATTATTATTATTAATTTTTAATCCTATTTTTTTTTCTAATTTTCCATTTTTTATTAAATTAGGAATATAACCATATAAAATATTTTTATTTATATTAATATTTCTAGTTAAAATAACTTGAATTATTAATTGATCAAAATATTTATTTTGTATTTTTTTTAATAAATTTAAATAACTAAAATCTTTTATATATCTTATAGAATGTACTAAAATAATTTTTGAAAATTTTTTAAAACATATTTTATCTTGTAATATTGAAAGATAAGGTCCAATTCCAGTTCCTGTTGATAACATCCACAAATTTTCACAAGATTTAATATTATTTAAAGTAAAAATACCTGATGAATTTTTAGAAATAAAAATTTTATCATTAACTTTCAAATTATATAAATTTGTGCTTAATTTACCATTTTTAATATTGGAAATATAAAATTCATAATTTTTATTTTGTGGAGAATTTATATAAGAATAAGCTCTTTTTATTTTTTTGTTATTAATTTTTAATGCTAATCTTGTAAATTGACCTGCATAAAAATTGTTAATTTTTGCATTTAAAATAATACTAAATAAGTTTTCTGTCCAATATGTTATTTTCTTTATTTTACCAATACTCCATTCTGTCATATTTTATCCTTTTATATAAAAAAAATTTTATAAAAAAACAATATAAATAATAATTTATATTATATTTTTTCTAAAAATTTGACAAATAAAATTTAAATTAATAATCTAGTTATATAATTTAATTAAATTAATAAGTTGATATATATATAACTATAATATATTTTATTTATTATAGTAGGTTTTAAAATAAAAGGGGTGTAGTTTAATTGGTAGAATATTGGTCTCCAAAACCAATGGTTGGGGGTTCAAATCCCTCCACCCCTGTTTGTAAATTAAATATATATATTTATATAAGAAAATAAAAATTAACAAGTTTATATTTAAATAATAAGAATATTTATTCTTGTTTAAATTAAATAATATTATATAATTTTTCAAAAATTTTAATAACATATCAAAATAACAATCATATTTTTTAAATTTTAAAAAATTAAAGTAAATTAAATTGAATTATGCATATTATTTTATAACATTTAAAGAGGTTTTAAATATGAATGGAGCACAATGTATAATTCAAGAATTAAAAAAACAAAATGTTAAAACGGTATTCGGATATCCTGGTGGAGCTATTATGCCTCTTTATGATGCATTATATAATGAGGATATAGAACATATTTTATGTAGGCATGAACAAGGAGCTGCTATGGCTGCTATTGGATATGCTAGAGCTACTGGAAAAGTAGGAGTTTGTATCGCAACATCAGGTCCTGGCGCTACAAATTTAATAACAGGTCTTGCAGATGCAATGGTTGATTCTGTCCCTATTATTGCAATTACAGGACAAGTACCTTTACCATTAATTGGTACTGATGCCTTTCAAGAAATAGATATTATAGGAATGTCTTTATCATGTACTAAACATAGTTTTTTAATTACTTCATCGCTAGAATTAGCTAAAATAATAAAAAAATCTTTCTTTATAGCGGTATCTAATAGACCTGGTCCTGTATTAATAGATATACCAAAAGACATACAATTATCTGAATTACCTAAAATAATAAAATTAAAAAATAAAAAAAAAATTCATATTAATAAAAAAAAATATTCAAAAAAAAAAATTAAAGAAGCTAATTTTTTATTAAAAAAATCTAATATGCCTATATTATATATAGGAGGAGGAGTAAATATAGGTAATGCAGTTTATACATTAAGAAAATTTGTAAAAATTTCTAAAATACCAACAGTTGTCACATTAAAAGGATTAGGTACTATAAATAATAAACATCCGTATCATTTAGGAATGTTAGGAATGCATGGAAATAAAGCAGCTAATTATACTGTTCAAAAATGTGATTTATTAATAGCTATTGGTGCTAGATTTGATGATAGAGTAACAGGTAATATAAAAAAATTTGCACCTTATGCAAAAATTATACATATGGATATAGATCCAGCAGAAATTAATAAAATTTGTAAAGTAAATGTTGAATTATTAGGAGATTTAAATCTTTTAATACCATTATTAAAAAAACCAAAAAATATTTTAAAATGGCAAAATTATATAAAAAAAATAAAAAAAAAATATTCTTATAAATATAATTTTTTTATAAAAAATAATAAAATTTACGCTCCTTTTCTACTTAAAAAATTATCAGATATTAAAAGTAAAAAAACTATTATTACAACTGATGTGGGTCAACATCAAATGTGGACTGCACAACATATAACTTTTTCTAATCCTAAAAATTTTATTACTTCTAGTGGATTAGGAACTATGGGTTTTGGTATACCTGCTGCTATTGGTGCTCAAATAGCAAAACCTGATAATAATGTTATATGTATTTCAGGTGATGGATCATTTATAATGAATATACAAGAATTAAGTACAATTAAAAGAAAAAATTTACCTATAAAAATTATATTATTAGATAATAAAAGATTAGGTATGGTACGACAATGGCAAGAACTTTTTTTTAAAAAAAGATATAGTGAAACTACTTTATATGATAATCCAGATTTTATAAAATTAGCTAAATCTTTTGGAATTTCAGGTCATAGTATTAGCCATGAAAATGAGGTTGATAAAAGTTTAAAAAAAATTTTTTCTGTTAAAAAACCTTATATATTACATGTCTTAATTAATGAATATGATAATGTATGGCCATTAGTTCCTCCTGGATATAGTAATGATAATATGATAGAGAAGAATTAAATGAATAAATATCAATTATTTATTAAAACAAACATTAGTCCTGATATTATTGAAAGAATAATTAGAATTATTCGTCATAGAGGATTTTTAATTAAAACTATAGATATTAATGTAAAATATAAATTAGAAAATATTAATTTTAAATTAATAGTAAAAAGTTATAAATCTATAGATTTTTTAGTTAAACAAATTAAAAAATTAATAGATGTATTAGATATAGTAATAATCACATAAATTTTATGATAACATTATTATCACTTAAAATAAGGAAATATAATAATGTCTATAAAAAAGGCAGATTTTATTTGGTTAAATGGTAATATTGTAAAATGGGAAGATGCTAAAATTAGTGTTATGACTCATGCATTACATTATGGAACTTCTGTTTTCGAAGGTATTAGATGTTATAAATCATATAAAGGACCAGTTATTTTCCGCCATAAAGATCATATTAATCGTTTATATAATTCTGCTAAAATTTATCGTTTCCCATTAAAATTTAATATAAAAGAAATAATGAATGCTGTTTATAATATAATTAATATTAATAAGCTTAACGAAGCATATATTAGAATTTTAGTATTTATAGGAGATGTAGGTTTAGGTATAAATCCACCTCAAAAATATTATACAGATATAATGATCAGTGCATTTCCTTGGGAAAATTATCTTGGTAATAATGCAAAAAAAAATGGGATTAATACTATGATTTCTTCTTGGAATCGAACTAAACCTAATACTATACCTAGTATAGCAAAAGCTGGAGGAAATTATTTATCTTCTTTATTAATTGGAAGTGAAGCACGAAGAAATGGATATGATGAAGGAATTGCTTTAGATAGTTTAGGATTTGTTTCAGAAGGAGCAGGAGAAAATATTTTTAAAATTAAAAATAATATTTTATTTACCCCCCCACTTAATTCTTCAATTCTTCCAGGAATTACTAGAGATTCAGTTTTAAAAATAGCTAAAAATCTTAATTTTAAAATAAAAGAATCTTTAATATTAAGAGAATCTTTATATTTAGCTGATGAAATATTTTTAACAGGAACAGCAGCTGAAATTACTCCTGTATGTAGTGTTGATAATATATTAATTAATAATGGTAAAAGAGGGAAAATAACAAAAAATATACAAAAAGAATTTTTATATTTATTAAAAGGAAAAATAAAAGATAAATGGAATTGGTTAGATTATATTAAAAAATAATTATTTTTATTAATTAAAAAAAAAAGAAAAATATGCCTAATTATCGTTCGTTTACTACAACAAAAGGCCGTAATATGGCTGGATCAAGAGCTCTTTGGAGAGCAACAGGGATGCATGATGAAGATTTTAATAAACCTATTATCGCTGTAGTTAATTCTTTTTCACAATTTGTTCCAGGACATATACACTTACAAACATTAAGCAAAATTATTGCTGATGAAATAAAAAAAAATGGAGGAGTACCAAAAGAATTTAATACTATAGCTATAGATGATGGAATAGCTATGGGACATAATGGAATGTTATATTCTTTACCTTCTAGAGAACTTATTGCGGATTCTATAGAATATGTTATAAATGCTCATTGTGCAGATTCTATGATTTGCATATCTAATTGTGATAAAATTACTCCAGGTATGTTAATGGCTAGTTTACGACTAAATATACCTACTGTATTTATATCTGGTGGACCGATGGAATCTGGGAAAATTAATATAAAAGGAAATACAAAAATTAAAAGAATTGATTTAGTAGATGCTATGGTTGAATCAGCTAAATTAGAACAATCAGATAAATATATAAAAAAAATAGAATTAAATGCATGTCCAACTTGTGGATCTTGTTCTGGAATGTTTACAGCTAATTCAATGAATTGTATAGTGGAAGTTTTAGGTTTAGCCTTACCAGGTAATGGTTCTTTATTAGCTACACATATAAATCGTAAAGAATTATGTATAAAAGCAGCACGTAAAATAGTAGAAATTACAAAAAAATACTATATAAATAATGAAATTAATATTTTACCTAAAAATATTATTAATCAAAAATCATTTGAAAATGCAACTATGTTAGATATTGCTATGGGTGGTTCAACAAATACAATTTTACATATGTTAGCTTTATCGCAAGAAACTCAAGTATCATTTGATTTAAAAAAAATTGACAAATTATCAAAAAACACACCATGGTTATGTATGGTTTCTCCAAGTACAAAAATATTTTATATGGAAGATTTTCATAGAGCAGGAGGTGTAATTGGGGTTTTAAGTGAATTAAATAAAATTGGATTAATAAATAAACATGCGAGAAATATATTAGGATTAACAATAGAAGAAACTATTCATAAATATGATATAACTATTACAAATAGTAATAAAATTAAAAAATTTTATCAATCTGCTCCTGGAAATATAAAAACAATACATCCTTTTACCCAAAATAAAATGTGGAATTTAGATATAAATAGAAAAAAAGGTTGTATACGTTCCTACAAGTATGCCTATAGTAAAGATGGGGGATTAGCTGTTTTATATGGTAATCTTGCTAAAGATGGATGCGTAGTTAAAACTGCTAGTGTAAATAAAAAATTAATGGTTTTTACAGGTAGAGCAAAAGTGTTTGATAGCCAAGAATCTGCAGTATATGCAATTTTAAATAAACATATTTTTGTTGGGGATATTATTGTTATAAGATATGAAGGTCCTAAAGGAGGACCTGGGATGCAAGAAATGTTATATCCAACATCTTATTTAAAATCCATGAAATTAGATAAATATTGTGCATTAATTACAGATGGAAGATTTTCTGGAGGTACTTCGGGGTTATCTATAGGTCATATCTCTCCTGAAGCTGCAAATAAAGGTATTATAGCATTAGTTAAAAATGGTGATATTATTAAAATTGATATTCCAAATAGATCTATAAAATTAGATATTTCATCTTTTATATTAAATAAAAGAAGAGAAGAAGAACAAAAAAGAGGTAATTTAGCATATACCCCTTTTGTTAAAAGAAAAAGAAAAATTTCTTTAGCACTTAAAGCTTATGCTTTTTTAGCAACTAGTGCAGATAAAGGCGCAGTACGAGATAAAAATAAATTAAATTATAAATAAATTTAATTTTTTTAAAATTTATATAATAAATATTTAAATTTCCTTTTCTAAAATGGAAAATTTAAATATTAATTTTTAATTAAAAATAATTTTCTTAAACTAAATTAAAATTAACTAAATAATAACTTTATTAATAAAATATAGGATTCATTTAATGAATAATTATTTCAATAATTTAAATTTTCGTAAAAAATTACAAAATTTACAAAAATGTAGATTAATGCAATTTGAAGAATTTACAAATAGTATAAATTATTTAAAAAATAAAAATATTGTTATTATAGGCTGTGGATCTCAAGGATTAAATCAAGGATTAAATATGAGAGATTCTGGATTAAATATTTCATATGCATTAAAAAAAGAATCTATAAAAAATAAAAATTTATCTTGGCAAAGAGCATATAAAAATAATTTTAATATTGGTTCTTATAAAGACTTAATCCCTAATGCAGATTTAATAATTAATTTAACTCCAGATAATAATCATCATAATATTTTAAAAAAAATAAAATTTTTAATGAAAAAAGGAGCAACATTAGGATATTCTCATGGTTTCAATATTATTGAAGAAGGAGAAAAAATTCCTAAAAATATTACTGTTATTATGGTAGCTCCTAAATGTCCTGGTACTGAAGTAAGAGAAGAATTTAAAAGAGGTTTTGGAGTTCCAGCTTTAATTGCTGTTCATCAAAATGGTATTCATAATAATGGATTTAATATAGCTAAAGCATGGGCTTTTTCTATAGGAAGTCATAAAGCTGGAGTATTAGAATCTTCTTTTGCTGCTGAAGTAAAATCAGATTTAATGGGAGAACAAACAGTATTATGTGGTATGTTACAAACAGCATCAATTTTATTATTTGATAAATTATTAACATTAAATATTAATTCATCATATGCCTCACAATTAATCCAATTTGGATGGGAATCTATTACCGAATCCTTAAAACAAGGAGGTATTACTTTGATGATGGATAGATTAAATAATTTTAGTAAAATACGTGCTTATGAATTATCATTAATTTTAAAAAAAAAATTAAAACCTTTATTTAAAAAACATATAGATAATATAATTTCAGGAAAATTTTCAAAAAAACTAATAGAGGATTGGAATAATAATAATCTTAATTTAATTAAATGGAGAAAAATATATCAAGATAATAATTTCGAAAAAACTAAAAATACTCAAGATAATCATATAGAAGAACAAAATTTTTTTGATAAAGGGATTTTTATGATTTCTATAATTAAAAGTAGTATTGAATTATCATTTGATTTAATGGTGGAATCAGGTATAGCACCGTCATCAGCATATTATGAATCACTACATGAATTACCTTTAATTGCTAATACTATTGCAAGAAAAAAATTATATGAAATGAATAGAGTTATATCAGATACAGCAGAATACGGTAATTATTTATTCTCTAATAATGCTATTCCTTTATTAAAAAATTTTATTAATAATCTTACACCAGAAGATTTAGGTATTGTTAAAATAAAAAATAAATTAATAAATAATAAATATTTACGTGATTTAAATTATAATATTAGAAATCATCCTATAGAAAAAATAGGTTATATTTTAAGAAATTATATGATTCATATGAAATCTTTAACTAAAATTAAAAAATAAAACTATAAATTTACTCTCTTTTTATCTCTTATAAAGAGAGTAATATATATTTATTAGTTAAATATTTTTTACCATAAAAAAATTTTATTTTTTAAATTTAAAAATTTCTTAATTAATTTTAGATTGTATTTTCTTCTATAAAATTCTAAAATAGAATATTTATATATTTAAATAGTATAAATATATAAATTATATATAATATTTTATATAGATTATGGAGAATAAATTTGAATAATAAAGCCATAGTATTAATGGAAGATGGAACTAAGCTTTTTGGAAAATCTATTGGAGTTGAAGGTACTGTTATCGGAGAAGTAGTATTTAATACTGCAATTACTGGTTATCAAGAAATAATTACTGATCCTTCTTATTATAAACAAATTGTTATTTTAACATATCCACATATTGGTAATGTAGGAACTAATTTAAAAGATAATGAATCATCAAAAATTTATTTAAAAGGGCTTATTATTAATAATTTATCTAAAATATCAAGTAATTATCGTAGTACAGAAAATTTAGATATATTTCTTAAAAAGAATAATATTATTGCTATTGAAGGAATAGATACTCGATATTTAACAAGATTAATACGTAATAAAAAAATTAATAAAATAGGATTAATAGTTACTAAAAAAAATTTTAATTATAAAAATATCTTAAAAAAAATTAATAAATATAAAGGATTACAAGGAATTAATTTAATAAAAAATATTACAACAAAAAAAGTTTATTCTTTACCTACAGTAATTAAAAATTATATATTTTCAATACATATTGTAGTAATAGATTTTGGTGTTAAAAAAAGTATTTTAAACATGTTTATCAATAGAAAATGTAAAATTACTGTTGTTCCAGCTTTTACTAGTTATGAAAATATAATTTTATTAAATCCAGATGGTATTTTTTTATCTAATGGTCCTGGAGACCCTACTCCATGTTTTTCTATTATTAATACTATAAAAAAATTTTTAATAACGAATATCCCAATTTTTGGAGTTTGTTTTGGTCATCAAATATTAGCTATTGCTAATGGAGCAAAAATAAAAAAAATGGATATAGGACATCATGGAAGTAATCATCCTGTTAAAGATTTAAAACGTAATAAGGTATTGATTACTACTCAAAATCATGGATTTACTATTGATCCTAATGATTTTCCTAAGAATTTAGAAATTACACATAAATCATTGTTTGATAATACTATCCAAGGAATTCATTGTATAAATAAACCTGTTTTTGGCTTTCAAGGACATCCTGAAGCTAGTCCTGGACCACATGATGCATCTATTTTATTTGATTATTTCATAGAATTAATTCAAATATATTGTAAAAAAAAATATAAGAGATTATAAAATGCCAAAACGTATTGATATAAAAAATATTATGATTTTAGGTTCTGGACCAATTGTTATTGGTCAAGCTTGTGAATTTGATTATTCTGGCACTCAAGCGTGTAAAGCTTTAAAAGAGGAAGGCTATAATTTAATCTTAGTTAATTCTAATCCAGCTACTATTATGACTGATCCCGATATTTCTGATATTACGTATATAGAACCTATGAATTGGAAAATTATAGCTAAAATTATAGAAAAAGAAAAACCTGATGTTATTTTACCAACAATGGGTGGTCAAACAGCCTTAAATTGTATTATTGATTTACATAAAAATAAAATTTTAGACAAATTTAATGTAGAAATTATTGGTGTGTCAATTGAAACTATAAATAAAGCAGAAAATCGTAATTATTTTTCAAATATTATAAAAAAATTAGGATTTAATGTTCCTTATTCTTCAATTGTTCATAATCTTGATGAAGCAATAAATAATATAAAAAAAATTGGTTTTCCATGTATTATACGTCCATCATTTACTATGGGAGGAAGTGGTGGAGGAATAGCAAATAATATAAAAGAATTTAAAAAAATTTGTAAAAATGGTTTTAATTTATCTCCTAATCATGAATTAATTATTGATGAATCATTAATAGGTTGGAAAGAATATGAGATGGAAATTATAAGAGATCAAAATGGTAATTCTATTATTGTATGTTCAATTGAAAATATAGATCCTATGGGTATTCATACAGGAGATTCAATTACCGTAGCTCCAGCTCAAACTTTATCCGATAAGGAATATCAGATAATGAGAAATGCTTCGATATCAATTATGAAAGCTATGGATATTAAATCAGGAGGAGCTAATGTACAATTTGCTGTAAATCCAAAAACAGGAAAATTAATGGTAATTGAAATGAACCCCCGTGTATCACGTTCATCAGCATTAGCATCTAAAGCTACAGGTTTTCCAATTGCAAAAATATCCGCTAAACTTTCTATTGGTTATACATTAGATGAATTAATAAATGATATTACAAGTAATCATATTACTGCTTCTTTTGAACCATCTATTGATTATATAGTAATTAAAATACCTAGATTTAATTTTGAAAAATTTCATAATGTTAATGATAGATTAACAACACAAATGAAATCAGTAGGTGAAGTAATGTCTATAGGGAGATCTTTTCAAGAATCCATTCAAAAAGCTTTATGTAGTTTAGAAATTGGTATTAACGGTTTTGATCCTAAAATTAATTTATTTAAAAATGAAAAAAATTATAATTTAATTATAAAAGAATTAAAAAAACCAGGTCCTGATAGAATCAGATTTATTGCAGATGCTATGCGTGTAGGTATATCTATTGAAGATATATATAATTATTCTAAAATAGATAAATGGTTTTTAATCCAAATAGAAAATTTAATTAATATTGAAAATAGATTAAAAAAAAAAGATATAAAATATTTATATAATAAACAATGTTTTTTTAATTTAAAAAAAAAAGGTTTTTCTGATGCTAGATTAGCCAATCTATTTAACACTTCTGAAGAAAAAATAAGAAAATTAAGATATAAATTAGATATACATCCAGTATATAAAAGAGTGGATACATGTTCTGCTGAATTTCAAACTAATACTGCTTATATATATTCAACATATGAGACAGAATGTGAAGCTAATCCTAACAATAATAAAAATAAAATTATTATTTTAGGTAGCGGGCCTAATAGAATAGGACAAGGTATTGAATTTGATTATTGTTGCGTACATGCATCTATGATATTACGTAAAAATAATTTTGAAACAATTATGATTAATTGTAATCCAGAAACTGTATCTACTGATTATGATATTTCTGATCGACTATATTTTGAACCTATTACTTTAGAAAGTATATTAGAAATTATTAGGATAGAAAATCCTCAAGGAGTAATTATCCAATATGGAGGACAAACACCATTAAATTTAGCTAAAGAATTAGAAAAAGAAAATATTAATATTTTAGGTACAAGCTCTTCATCTATAGATCTTGCTGAAAACAGAAAAAAATTTCAATATATTATTAATTCTCTAGATTTAAAACAATCTGTTAATTATATGGTTAAAAATTTAAGTGAAGCATTAGAAAAATCAAAAAAAATAGGTTTTCCTATTATAGTTAGACCTTCCTATGTTTTAGGAGGTAGATCTATGGAAGTTATATATAATAAGAATGATTTAAAAAATTATTATTTGTTAAATATAAAAAATAATATTCCTGTTTTATTAGAAAAATTTTTAGAAAATGCAATAGAAGTTGATGTTGATGCTATTTGTGATCAAAAAAATATTTTTATAGGTGGTATTATGGAACATATTGAATATTTAGGAATTCATTCTGGAGATTCTGCATGTTCTTTCCCAACACGAACTTTAAGTAAAAAAATTTTAGAAAAAATTAAAATTCAAACAAAGAAATTAGCTATTAAAATTAATGTATGTGGATTAATAAATATTCAATTTGCTATAAAAAACAATAAAATCTATATAATAGAAGTAAATCCTAGAGCATCTAGGACAATTCCTTTTATTTCTAAAGCAATAAATATCCCATTAGCAAAAATGGGAGCATTAGTTATGCTAGGTAGAACTTTATCAGATTTAAATCTTGATGAAGAAATTATTCCCCCATATTTTAGTGTAAAAGAAGTAATGTTACCTTTTAATAAATTTGATAATATAGATCCTATTTTAGGACCAGAAATGAAATCTACAGGAGAAGTTATGGGTATAGGTTTTTCTTTTGCAGAAGCTTTTTATAAGGCTATATTGGGCACTAAATTCTATATTAGAAAATATGGTACTATATTAGTATCTGTACAAAATAAAGATAAAAAATTAATTTTTCCAATAGTTCAAAAATTAATAGATTATGGTTTTAAAATTGAAGCTACATATGGTACTGCTAAATTTTTAAGAAAATTAAATTTATTAGTTAAAATAGTTAGAAAATCTACAGAAAAGAAACCTAATATAATTGATTTTATTAAAAATAAAAAATATTCTTATATAATTAATATTGTAGAAAAAAAAGAATCTATTGAGAATTCTAAATTAATTAGAATTGTAGCTTTACAAAATAATATTTATTATAATACAACCATTAATGGTGCTAAGGCTAGCTTAGTTTCTATAGGAAAAAATTTTAAAAAAAGAGTATTTTCTTTACAAGAATTACATCAAATTTTACCAAAAAATAATTTTAATATTTAAAACAATAATATTTTTTATAAAAATGTCTAACTATATAGAAAAAATAAACATAAAAGAAAAAAAAGATAATTTATCAAAAATTTTTTATTTAAATGGTTTACAAATTATAAATATAAAAGGAAATGATAGTAAGATTTTTTTACAAAATCAATTAACAATTGATATTAATAGATTAGAAAATAATTTAAATTTTTTAAATGCTGTTCATTGTAACTCTTGTGGTAAAATATTAACAAATATGCATATTTTCAAAAATTCTAATAACCATTACAAATATATTATTCAAAAAAATATTTTAC
>NZ_CP046186.1:76798-183326 GCF_012567955.1 Enterobacteriaceae endosymbiont of Donacia bicoloricornis | reverse complement strand
TATAAAAAAGATAATTTTTATAAAAAATAATAATTTTTGGAATAAATTTTATATGAAGATAGGTTATCCTATCATTGATAATAAAGAAAATTGTAATTTGTTTTTTCCACAACAAAGTAATATGGAGAAATTTGATGCAATTGATGTTAATAAAGGTTGTTATTTAGGCCAAGAATTAATTAGTGCTTTAAAATTTAAAAATAAGAAAAAGAAACAATTATTCTTATTAGAAGGTAAAACAAACATTTTTCCATTATTTAATGATTTATTAGAAATAAAAGAAAATAAAAATCAAAAATGGCAAATAATAAGAGGTAGTGTTATCTTAAAATCATTATTAATTAAATCAAATTTAATTTGGATGCAAGTTATATTGCAAAATAATATTTTTAAAAATTCTTTAATTAGATTAAAGAGAGATAAAAAAAGTATTTTTTCGATTATTAAGATTTTTAAATAATTGAAAAATATTTTAAAAATGTAAATATTAAATATTATTAATAATAATAAAGGGTTTATATCAAAATGAAAAAAATAACTATTATTTTTATAATGATTATAATGAATATTTATAATATTGCTAATGCTGGATCTAATTTTAAAGAATATTGGTATTTTGGTTCTAAATTTGGATTATCACAATATGATAATATTAAATTATTAGGAAAAGATATTGATAATAAAAAATATACCGTATTTAATAAAATAGGTAATGGATTATTTGTTGGTTATCAATCGAATAATTTTTTTGGTTTTGAAATGGGTTTTGATTGGCTAGGAATTGTTAAAAAAAATATAGAAGATAAAGGAACTACAAATTTTTTTGAATCTAAAGGTGTCCAATTAACATCTAATTTTAGATATCCTATATTTAAAAATGTATATTTATATAGTCGTTTAGGTGGTTTATTTACTCAATCAATTAATCAACAATCTGATAAGAATAATGGTAATAGAAATATAAATAATAAATATTATAGTATTTCTCCAGTAATTGTTTTAGGAGGAGAATATATTATAAATAATAATCTTTCATCTAGAATAGAATATCAATTTTCAAGTAATATAGGAAATAAATATGATGATGATTTAGGTCAAAGAACTAACAATTCTATGTTGACTCTTAATTTAGTATATAAATTTACTGATAAATACCACGTTCCTTCAATAAAATCTTTTATTAAAAAAGTAAAAAATAATCACTATAATAATTATGGAAATGGTCATGTTTTATCTAAAACAAAAGTTTATTTTAATTCTAATAAATCTGTTTTAGGGAAACAAAATAAAAAAAAATTAAATAAAATATTAGATATTAATATTAAAAATAAAAATTTATCTAAAAATAATGATAATCAAATTGTAATTATAGGTCACTCTGATTATTTAGAAAAAGATAATGATAATATTTTATCTGAAAAAAGAGTTAAACAAGTTATTAAACATTTAAAATCTAAGAATAAAAATTTATTTAAAAAAATAATTATTAAAAAAGGATTAGGTAGTAGTTTATTAATTAATAAAAATTGTCAAAAAATCAAAAATCGTAAACTTTTAAAAAGATGTTTAGTAATAGATCGTTATGTAGAAATAAAAATTTTAAAAGTTTGTAAAAAAACTAAAAAAAGAAATAACTTTTATAAAAATCATTATTTTATAGACGATAATAATCGTAATTATGAATATAATTATTGTCTTAAACATGGATTACATAATTGTAAAAATAAATTTTTTATCTATAATTTACTTTTAAAAAATAAATTATTAAAAATATATCAATTAAAAAAAAAATTATATTCAATAAGTAATTTTTTATATAAAATTTAAATAAAAAATGCAGAAAATTTTTTTTTCTGCATTTTTTATTTATGAAAAAGGTATGAAAAACATTTTAATAACAAAATAAAAATGCCCGAAGGCGGAATTGAACCACCGACACGGGGATTTTCAGTCCACTGCTCTACCAACTGAGCTATTCGGGCATATATTAAAATATTTTTATATTATGACAATATTTATCATTAAACGTCAATATTTTTTGTAAAAAAAATAAATAAAATTTTATAAAGAAAATATATAATATTTTATATATATATTTAGTTATATATAAATTAAATTTTTTAAAAAATAATTTTAGTAAAAAAATAATTTTTTAGTATAAGACTTGAAACAGAGAATATATGTCCTTATCTTTCAGTTCACATTATTTAAAATAAATTAATATTGTTTATGATAATTAAACTTCTTAAAAGGAGAATTATTAATGAATATTCGCCCATTACATGATCGTGTTATTGTAAAAAGAAAAGAAGTTGAATCTAAATCTTCAGGTGGAATTGTTTTAACAGGTTCTGCTGCGGGTAAATCTACAAGAGGTGAAGTACTAGCAGTAGGTAAAGGACGTATATTAGATAATGGAATTGTAAAACCATTAGATGTTAAAAAAGGTGATACAATCATATTTAATGATGGTTATAATGTAAAAACAGAAAAAATTGATGATGAAGAAGTTCTTATAATGTCTGAAAGTGATATTTTGGCTATTATTAAATAATAAAATTTGTCATTAAATAAATAAAATTATAGAAAATTTAATTAATTTAATATAAATAAATTTAAGGAATATTTAAAATGGCAGCTAAAGACGTAAAATTCGGTAATGATGCTCGTGTAAAAATGTTACGAGGTGTAAACGTACTTGCAGATGCAGTCAAAATTACTCTTGGACCAAAAGGTAGGAATGTAGTATTAGATAAATCATTTGGAGCACCAGCTATAACTAAGGATGGAGTAACAGTAGCTAGGGAAATAGAACTAGAAGATAAATTTGAAAATATGGGAGCACAAATGGTAAAAGAAGTTGCTTCCAAAGCTAATGATGTAGCAGGAGATGGTACAACTACAGCTAGTGTATTAGCTCAATCTATTGTAAGTGAAGGTTTAAAAGCTGTTGCTGCTGGAATGAATCCTATGGATTTAAAAAGAGGAATAGATAAAGCTGTTATAGCAGCTGTAGAAGAACTAAAAGTAATTTCTGTTCCATGTTCAGATTCAAAATCTATAGCTCAAGTAGGAACTATTTCTGCTAATGCTGATGAAACTGTAGGTAATTTGATAGCTCAAGCTATGGAAAGAGTCGGAAAAGAAGGAGTTATTACAGTTGAAGAAGGTACTGGATTACAAGATGAATTAGATGTTGTTGAAGGAATGCAATTTGATAGAGGATATTTATCACCATATTTTATAAACAAATCAGAATCTGGTACTGTAGAACTTGATAATCCATACTTATTATTAGTAGATAAAAAACTTTCTAATATTAGAGAAATTTTACCTATTTTAGAAATGGTTGCTAAATCAAGTAAATCATTATTAATCATAGCTGAAGATGTTGATGGGGAAGCTTTAGCTACTTTAGTAGTTAATACTATGCGTGGAGTAGTAAAGGTTGCTGCTGTTAAAGCTCCTGGTTTTGGAGATCGTCGAAAAGCTATGTTACAAGATATTGCAATTCTTACAGGTGGTAATGTTATTTCAGAAGAAGTAGGTTTAGAGTTAGAAAAAACTACATTAGAAGATTTAGGACAAGCAAAAAAAATAGTTATAAATAAAGATACTACAACCATAATAGATGGTACTGGTAATCAAAATGATATTTCAGGTCGTGTTAATCAAATTAGACAACAAATAGATGAAGCAACTTCTGATTATGACCGTGAAAAACTTCAAGAAAGAGTAGCAAAATTAGCAGGTGGGGTAGCAGTATTAAAAGTTGGTGCTGCAACTGAAGTAGAAATGAAAGAAAAAAAAGCTAGAGTAGAAGATGCTTTACATGCTACAAGAGCAGCAGTAGAAGAAGGTGTTGTTGCAGGAGGAGGAGTAGCATTAGTACGAGTAGCTGCTAAATTAATGAATTTAACTGGTCAAAATGAAGATCAGAATATGGGTATAAAAGTAGCATTAAGAGCAATGGAAGCTCCTTTACGTCAAATAGTTTCTAATGCTGGAGAAGAACCATCAGTAATTGCAAATAATGTTAAAGATGGTCATGGTAATTATGGATATAATGCTGCAAATGAAGAATATGGAGATATGATTAAATTTGGTATTTTAGATCCAACTAAAGTAACAAGATCAGCATTACAATATTCTGCATCTGTAGCAGGTCTTATGATTACAACAGAATGTATGGTTACAGATTTACCAAAAGATGAAAAATCAGAAATATCTAATACCCCACCAGGTGGTATGAGTGGTGGTATGGGTGGTATGATGTAATTTTTTATTAAATTACTAGTATTAGCTGTGCATTAATTTTCGGCACAGCTTTTTTATTTTAAACCTTTATATTTTTTTAAATGATAAATTTTTTATTTTTTCCTCCATAAATATCTTTAGTTAATCTAGGTACTAAAAATCCTGGTAAAAATAATAATATTTTTTTCATGATTTTTTTAGCTTTATTTTCAGATACATAAAAATGTTTACTTCCTTCTATTTTATCTAAAAGATGTAAATAATAAGGTAATATTCCAATATTAAATAAGTTATTACTTAAATTAACTAAAATTTTATAATTATCATTTATATTTTTTAATAAAACACTTTGATTCAAAATAGTTATTCTCCTTTTTTTTAAAAAATTAATTTTTTCAAATAATTCTTCACTAATTTCATTAGAATGATTAATATGTGTAACTATTACAATATGAAATTTACATTTACTAAATATTTTTAATAAATTTTTAGAAATTCTTTGAGGAAGAATACATATTATTCTGGTATGTATTCTTAATATTTTAATATGAGGTATTTTATTTATATCATTAATAAAAAAATTTATTTTTTTATCATTTAAGACTAAAGGATCTCCCCCAGAAAAAATAATCTCATTAATTTCAAAATTTTTTTTTATATATTTAATTATTATTTTCCAATTACATATTGTAATTGAGTTAATTTTTTTGGTGTTTTTACGAAAACAATATCTGCAATGTACTGCACAAATTCCTGTTAATAATATTAATACTCTATTTTTGTATTTGTGAATCATTCCTGGAATAATAAATTTTTCATTTAATGGATTTTTATTATATTTTTTATATTGAATTAATTCTTTTTTATTAAAAATAAACTGTAGTAAAATAGGATCTTTAGGATTCTTTTTTTCTATTTTTTTCAGAAAAATTATGGGTATTTTCACATTGAAAAAAATGTTTTTTTTTTTATATAAAAATTGAGGATTATCTTTTTGTTTTATTTTTGTGATTTTGATAAGATCAATATTATTATTAATGTTATTTGATAATTGTTTTAACCATAATTCTTTCATAAAATAATTTCATTTTTATAAATATATATTATTATAAATTAATATTTTTTTTTTAAAAAGAATAAAAATGGTTAACTATTATAGTAATAATTTTAGAATTGGGATGAAATTTATTTTTTTAAATCAACCCTATATTATAGAATCTAGTGAATTTGTGAAACCAGGAAAGGGACAAGCATTTGTAAGAATAAAAATGAGAAATCTAATTACAGAAAAATTAATTGATAAAACATTTAAATCTACTGATAATTTGAATACAGCAGATATTTTAGAAAAAAAATTAAAATATTTATATAATGAAAAAAATTATTTTTATTATTTTATGGATAAAAATAATTTTGAACAAACTATAATTCATAGTAAAATTATCAAAAATAAAAAAAAATGGTTAATTACTCAGTATGAATATGTCATAACATTTTGGAATCAATCACCAATATTTTTAACATTACCTAATTTTTTAAACTTAAAAGTAATAAATACAAATATAAATTTAAAAGGAGATTCAGTAAACAATAATAAACAAGCCATAATTAGTAATGGAGAAATAATAAAAGTTCCATCTTTTATTAAAACTGGCGATATTATTAAAATTGATACAAGAAAAAAAAAATATATTTCTCGTTTTAAATAAATAAAATATATAAATTTAAAAAAACAATATGAAAAATTTAAATTACTTAACCAGTGCAAATATTAATGTTTTAATTAAACGTGCTATTATAATAAAAAAAATCAGAAAATTTTTTGATAAAAAAAATTTTATTGAAGTAGAAACTCCAATATTAACTCAATTTGAAAATACAAGTATTTATTTAAAACAATTTAGTACAAATTTTATTAATAATAAAAATAAAAAAAAATTATTTTTAATTACTAGTCCTGAATTTCACATGAAAAGAATAATTGCATCTAAAATAAATGCTTCAATTTATCAAATATGTCATAGTTTTCGTAATAGTGAATTAGGTCAATATCATAACCCTGAATTTACTATATTAGAATGGTATCACAAAAATTATAATTTAAAACAATTAATGAAAGAAACAAATAATTTTTTTATAAAATTTGGATTTCATAAACCTAAAAAATATTCATATAAAAAAATTTTTTTAAAATATTTGAAAATAGATCCTTTTCATATAAATCAAAAAAAATTATTATTTCTAATAAAAAAAATAGGTTTTGTAAAAAATAAAAGTAATACTCTAATCACAGATGATTATTTACAAATATTATTTGATTTATATATTGTCCCTAAATTAGGGATAAAATATCCTGTATTAATATATAATTTTCCTTCTTCTCAAAAAACTACTGAAACTATAAATATAAAAAATAAAAATATAGCAAATAGATTTGAAATATTTTTTAAAGGTGTTGAGTTAGGTAACGGATTTCATGAATTAACTAATTATAAAGAGCAAAAAAAAAGATTTAATGAAGATAATAAAAAACGTAAATTAATTGGTTTACCAATTAAAAAAATTGATACTTATTTGCTAAAAGCAATAAAATATGGCATTCCAAATTATTCAGGTATGGCAATAGGTTTAGACAGATTTATTATGTTTTTATTAAAAAAGAAATCTATTCATAAATCTATTAGTTTTTCTATAAAAAATGCTTAACATTTAATGTTAAAAATTTATTACTAAATAATATGAGCTAATAATTCTCCAATTTTAATATTTAATCCTTTTTTTAAAATAGAATTAAATTTAATTGTTTTAGGTGGAAATAAGGTAATAACAGTTGATCCTAAATTAAAGTACCCCATTTCTTCTCCTTTTTTTAAAAAAATAAAATCTTTTTTATAACAATTTTTAATATATGGCCAGTTCCAAGTTTTTATTTTATTCTTTTTAGAAGGAAGAACTAGGCCATACCATGAATTATAAATACTTCCTACTATTTGTGCACCAATTAAAATTTTAACCATGAAACCAAAAGATGTTTTAAATAAAAAAATTACTCTTTCATTTAAAATAAATAAATTACATAAATTTTCAGATAATATTTTATTAACAGGAAATAATTTTCCAGGTATATATATCATTTTTAATAAAAAACCATTATAAGACATATGTATTCTATGATAATTTCTAGGTGCTAAATATATATTAATAAAATATCCATTAGTAAAAATATTATTTAAATTATTATCTCTACCTAAGAGGTCGTATAAAAAATATTTACAACCTTTAAATTGTAAAAGTTTATTTTTTTTTATAATACCTAACTCATTAATAATCCCATCTGTATTTTGAACTATGTGATTTTTATTATTGTCAATCGGTCTATTATTCATATCTAATTTTCTTATAAAAAATTTGTTAAAAGTTTTATAATAAAAAATATCAGGATATTTTGTTTCTTTCATATTTACCTTATTTATTTTAATAAATAAAAATATAAAAAAAGTAGTTATTATACTAAATTTTTTTTTTGAAATATATCCAAAAAATTTTGTAATTAATAGTTTTGGTAATAAATTTTGTATATATATATATATTCTTTTTTTCATTTTATGATTAATTATTATTATGAAATAATTTAATATAATATATAAAAAATATATATAATAGTATTGAAAAATTTAAATTAAAAATATAAGGATATTTCGTGCAAATTAATAATTATTTAATATGGTTAGATCTAGAAATGACTGGACTTAATCCTAATAAGGATTATATAATTGAAATTGCTATAATTATTACTAATAATAATTTAGATATTATAAATAAAGGAATAGTTTTACCAATATATCAATCAGATACTATTTTAAATAGTATGGACTCATGGAATAAAAACACACATAAAAAAACTGGTTTAATTAAAAGAATTAAAAATAGTAATTTTAATGAAGTAAAAGCAGAAAAATATATTTTAAATTTTTTAAAATCTTATATTAAACCTAATACTACACCTTTATGTGGCAATAGTATTTATAAAGATCGTATATTTTTATGTAATTATATGCCTAAACTAGAAAAATACTTTCATTACCGAAATATTGATGTTAGTTCAATTAAAGAACTCATTAAAAGATGGAAACCTAAAATTTATTCTAAATTAAAAAAAAAAAAACATCAACATAATGCATATTATGATATATATGAATCTATAAATGAATTAAAATTTTATAAAGATTTTATTTTTAATAAAAATAAATTTTTATCTAAAATAGATTGACAAATAAAAGTTAAATTTAATATGATAAAACAATTATCTAAATTTTTTTTAGCGGGAATAGCTCAGTTTGGTAGAGCACAACCTTGCCATGGTTGTGGTCGCGAGTTCGAATCTCGTTTCCCGCTCTATACCTTAATTTAATAAATAATTTTAGTTTAAATTAAAAAAATTTTATTAAAAATATTATTTAATGTCTATTAAAATTTTACCTAAAAATGTTATAAGAAGTATAGCTGCAGGGGAAATAATAGATAGACCTGCTACTGTTGTTAAAGAATTAATTGAAAATAGTATTGATGCAAAAGCATCACAAATAAATTTATATATAGAAAAAGGAGGAATAAAATATATTTATATAAATGATAATGGAATAGGTATGAATAAAAAAAATTTAATTTTATGTATTAAAAAATATGCTACAAGTAAAATAAAAAATTTAGATGATTTAGATTCTTTTACAAGTTTTGGTTTTAGAGGAGAAGCCTTGACTAGTATAAAAACTATATCTAGAATGAGTATTACATCTAAAACATTAAAACAAAAAATTGCTTGGCAATTGTATACAGAAGGATTTAATGAAAAAATTATTTATTTAAAACCAATTTCACATCCTATTGGTACTACAATAATTTTGTCTGATCTTTTTTATAATTTTCCTGCAAAAAGGTCATATTTTTCTAATGAAAAAATAGAATTTATTTATATTAAAAATATTATTAAAAAAATTATTTTAATGAAATTTGGTATAGGAATACAATTTAAATATAATAATAAAATTATTTATAATTTTAAAAAAGTAACTAATAATCTTTCTTATTTAAATAGAATACAAATTATTTTTGGTAGTAATTTTTTAAAAAATGCATTAGAATTAAATTTTATTTATAAGAAATTAGAATTATATGGATGGTTAGTTTTATTTAAAAAAGATATATTAAAAAATAATTTATTTAAATATTTTTATGTTAATGATCGTATTGTCTCGACTAATTTTATTTATCGTATTATAAAAGAAATAATATATGGTTATTTAGATAATAATTATAATTTTTCTTTTATCTTTTTTTTAAAATTAGAACCTAATCAAATTGATATTAATATACATCCTCAAAAAAAAGAAGTATGTTTTTATAACATAAAATTAATATATAATTTTATATTTAAAAATATTAAAAAATTATTAATTAATAATAATTTAATAAATGATACTAAAAATATTTTTTTTAATAAAAATAATAAAGAAAAAGAAAAAAATTTAGGATATACATTTATTACAAATAAGTTATTAACTAAAAATAAATTATTATTTAATCAAATTAAAAAAAAAAAAATAGTATATTTAGATAATTCACCAAATTTTTTTTTTAAAAATTTTGGTAAATTTTTAGCAATTTTAAAAAATACTCATATTATTGTAGAAAAAAAAAAAAAATTATACTCTATTGTAATAAATAAAATGATTTATTTATTATTAAAAATAAAATTTAAATTACATTTAAAAAATAAAAATATAATAAATAAAATAAAAACAAATATTAAAATAAAAATAAAAAAAGATGAATATCTTATTTTATATAAAATAAAAATATTTTTAATTAAATTAGGATTTAATTTAAAATTAAATAATAAAAATATCATTTATATATTATGTGTACCTATATTTTTATTTATCTATAATATAGAAAAATTTTTTTTAAATTTATTAAAATATTTTATAAATATAAAAAAAATTTCTTTAATTAAAATTAAAAAATGGATAATTAATTATATAATTAATATATACATATTATGGGATTTTTCAAAAATAATAAATTTATTAATGGAATTAGAATTATTAAAATTAGAAAATAATAATTTTTCAATAAAAAAATTATTTTGTTTAATTAATGTATAATTTTTATTATGAATAAAAAAAATAAAAAATTACCAATAGTTATTTTCTTAATGGGAACTACAGCATCTAAAAAGACCTTTTTAGCTACTAGATTAGCAAAAGTTTTACCTATTGAATTAATTAGTGTAGATTCATCTCTAATTTATAAAAAATTAGATATAGGAACTGATAAACCAAAAAAAAGTGATTTTTTTTATGAAAAACATTGGTTAATTGATATTAAAGATCCTTCTCAATTATACTCTGTTATGGAATTTTATCATGATGTTTTAAATATTATGGATAAAATTATTAAAAGAGGTAAAATTCCATTGTTAGTTGGAGGAAATATGTTTTATTTTAAAAAATTAATTAATACTATTTCTCCTTCATTACCTGCATCTGATTTGAAAATACGTAAAATGATTATTAATCAAATAAAAAATAAATCATATAAATCATATCATCATATGTTAAAATCAGTTGATGTTATATCTGCAAATAACATTCATCATAATGATATACAAAGAAATTTAAGAGCTTTAGAAATATTTTTTTTAACTGGAAAACCTTTAAGTAAATTACAAAAAAATATAGGTAATAAAATTCCTTATAAAATATATCAATTTGGATTAACTTATTATAATAGACAAATTTTATATGAAAATATAGAAAATAGAATTTTTAAAATGTTAGAATTAGGTTTTGAAAAAGAGGTAAGAGATCTTATCAAAAATAAATATTTAGAAATTAATTTTCCTGCAATACGTTGCATTGGATATAAACAAATGTTTCTATATATTTTAAATAAAATTTCTTATGAAGAAATGATAAAATCAACTACTATTAGTACACGTCATTTAGCAAAAAAACAACTAACTTGGCTACGTTATTGGGAAAATATATACTGGTTTGATAGTAATCAAATTTATAAAGCTTATGATTTTATTATAAAATTTGTAAAAGAAAAATTAAATTAATTAATTAATAATAATAATTAAAATTTATATTATTATTCTTTAATATATATAATTTATTAAAAATATTTATTAAATAATATGAGAGATATTATTTTTGGAATACATTCTATTGTTAATATGTTAAAAAATAATCCTATTTCTTTAAAAGAAATATTTATTTTAGATAGTAAAAAAAAATCTAATAAAATTAAAGAATTATTTTATTATATAAATAAATATAATATTAATATACATAAGGTAAATAAAAAATGGTTGGATAAAAAAACTAATAACAGTGTTCATCAAGGAATTATGGCAGTAATAAATATATCAAAACCTTTAACTGAAAAAGATATTTTAAAAATTATTAATACATCAAAAAAAATATTTATTCTTATTTTAGATAGAATTACAGATACTCATAATTTAGGAGCATGTATCCGAAATGCTGTTGCATTTAATGTTAATATGATTATTTTACCTAAAAAGTATTCTGTTAAAATAAATGCTATGGTAAAAAAAGTATCTTGTGGAACATCAGAATATATACCTATAATTTATGTAAAAAATTTAAAAAATACTATTAATTTTTTAAAATTTTATAAAATTAAAATTATTGGAACTGATAATAATACTAAAAATAGTATTATTTATAATAATAAATTATTATTTCCTATATGTTTAATTATGGGATCAGAAGATAAAGGTATTAAAACTTCTATTAAAAATAAATGTGATTTATTAATTTCTATACCTATGCTTAATAATTTAAATTCTTTAAATGTTTCTGTAGCAACAGGAATTTGTCTTTATGAAATAATGAAACAAAATTTTATTTTTAATCTTAAAAATTAACTTTATAAAATATATTTTATGAATGTTTTGCAAATATATTTTATATATAACTGGAAATTTATTATGATTAATCCTTTATTATCTAATTTCTTATTACCGCCTTTTGATAAAATAACTAATGATTGTATGATTCCTGCAATAAAAATTACAATTCAAAATTCTAAAACTAAAATTAATAAAATTTTAAATAAATATAAACATAATTATAATTGGGAAAATTTTTGTCAATATATATTGGAATTAAATGAACATTTGTATCGTATTTTTTCCCCCATAAATCATTTATATTATGTTTGTAATAACAATAAAATTAGAAAAAATTATGAAATTATTCTTAAAATGATAACAAACTATAATATATGGATTATACAAAACATACATTTATATAATGCTTATATAAAAATACAAGATAACCAAGATAATTTAAATTTAAATGAATTACAAATTGAATCTCTTAATAATATAATACGTGATTTTAAATTTTCAGGAATTTTATTATCTCAAGAAAAAAAAAAAACATATACAGGATATGTAACAGATTTATTAAAATTACAAAATATTTTTAATAATAATATTTTAGATAGTACTCAAAAGTTAGAAAAAAATATTTTAGATAAAAAAAAATTAAATGGGGTTCCTAAACATATAATAGATTTTATGCATAAAAATGCTTTATTAAAAAATAAAGAAGGATATTTAATTACTTTTGATTTTCCTATTTATTCATCTATAATAACATTTTGTAAAAATGATGTTTTAAGAAAAAAAGTATATTATATGTATAATACGAGGGCTTCTTCTTTAGATCAAAATACATCCCAATTTAATAATGAACCTATTATAATAAAAGAACTATCATTACGTTTAAAATTATCTAAATTATTAGGATATCATTCTTATGCTGAAAAATCATTAGTAATGAAATCTGCTAAGAAAGTTGATAAAGTCTTATCTTTTTTATATAAATTAATAAAATTATCTAAAAAACAAGCAGAAAAAGAAGTGTTTGATTTAAAACATTTTATTAAAAAAAAATATAATTTAGTTAAAATTAATCCATGGGATATAGCATTTTTTTCAGAAAAATTTAAATTTTATTTATATGGAATTGATGATAATATTATTCGTGATTATTTTCCAATTGATATTGTAATTAAAGGCATGTTTCATATTATTAATAAAATATATGGTTTATTTTTTAAACAAAGAAAAGTACCAGTTTGGCATGAAAATGTCATGTTTTTCGATATTTTTAATTCAAAAAATCAATTATATGGAAGTATTTATTTTGATTTATATATGCGTCCAGAAAAACGTAGTGGTGCTTGGATGGATATATGTCAAACAAGAATATTAAAAAAAAATGGAACAATTCAGTATCCGATTGCTTATATTAATTGTAATTTTACTCCATCTTTTAATAAAATTTTTTTACTTAATCATAATGAAGTTTTAACTTTATTTCATGAATTTGGACATGCTTTACATCATATTACTTCAAAAATAAATATACCTAATATTTCAGGAATTAATGGAATACCTTTAGATATTGTAGAATTTCCTAGTCAATTTATGGAATATTGGGGTTGGGAAACAGAATCTTTAAAACTTATTTCTCAACATTATAAAAATAAAAATGTTATTCCAAAAAATATAATGAATAACTTAGTTAAATCTAAAAAATATAATGCTGCTTTATTACTTATGAGACAAATAGAATTAAGTTTATTTGATATAAGAATACATAAAGAATTTAATTTAAATAAAAAAAATCAGATATTAGATTTAATTCAAGAAATAAGAAAAGATTTAGTAACTATCTCACCTATGCCTATTTGGTATAAATATACTAATATATTTAACCATATATTTGGTGGAGAATATGCTGCTGGATATTATAGTTATTTATGGGCAGAACAATTAGCAGCAGATTCTTTTTTATATTTTAAAAAAAATGGATTATTTAATCAAACAATTGGAAAAAAATTTTTGAATAATCTTTTATCTTTAGGTAGTTCTAAAGATCCTATTATTTTATTTAAAAATTTTAGAGGTAAAGAATTAAATATTAATTCTTTACTTATACAAAGAGGTATTAATTATAATTAACAATATATTCTATTAAATTTTTTTTATATTTATAGGTTTTAAAAATATTATTTTATGAAAAATATAAGAAATTTTTCAATTATTGCTCATATTGATCATGGTAAATCAACATTTGCAGATAGATTAATTGAAATTTGTGGTGGTTTATCTTATAGAGAAATGACATCACAAGTATTAGATACTATGGATTTAGAAAGGGAAAGGGGAATTACAATAAAAGCACAAAGTGTTTCTTTAAATTATAAGGCAAAAAATAATAATTTTTATAAATTAAATCTTATTGATACTCCAGGTCATGTAGATTTTTCTTATGAAGTTTCTAGATCTTTATCTGCATGTGAAGGAGCATTATTATTAATAGATGCTTCGCAAGGGATTGAAGCACAAACTTTATCTACTTATAATACTGCTCTTAAAATGGGATTAAAAATCTTACCAGTTATTAATAAAATTGATTTATTAACTGTAAATATTGAAAAAATTCAGCAAGATATTAAAGAAATAATAGGTTTTGAATCAAAAGAAATTTTTAAATGTTCAGCTAAAACTGGATTAGGAATTCTAGAAATAATAGAAAATTTAGTTAAAAATATTCCTTCACCAAAAGGTGATATTAATACTTTATTACAGGCTCTCATTATAGATTCATGGTTTAATAATTATTTAGGAGTTATAGTTTTAATTTGTATTAAAAATGGTCAAATTTTTAAAGGAATGAAAATAATGGTTTTAAATACAAAAAAAAAGTATATTGTTGAAAAAATAGGTATTTTTACTCCTAAAAAAAAAAATTTAAATATATTAAAATGTGGTGATGTTGGTTGGATAGTTTTAGGTATAAAAAATATAAATGAAATTCCAGTAGGTGCAACTATAACATCATATATAAAACCATCTACTATAACTTTACCTGGGTTTAAAAAAAGTGTTCCTAAAGTTTTTGCTGGATTATTCCCAATAATATCAGATGAATATAAAATTTTTAGTAATGCATTAAAAAAATTAAGTTTAAATGATTCTGCTTTGTTTTTTGAGCCAGAAAATTCAGAAATATTAGGTTATGGATATAGATGTGGTTTTTTAGGATTATTACATATGGAAATTATACAACAACGTTTATTAAAGGAATATAATATAAATATTATTACTACTATGCCTTCTGTAAGATATGAAATAGAAACAATTAATAAAGATATTTTATATATAGATAATCCATCTAAATTTCCATCATCTTTTTTAATAAAAGAAATAAGAGAACCTATTTTAAAATGTAAAATTATTTCTCCCATTAAATATATAGGTAAAATTATTCAATTATGTGTAGTAAAAAATGGCATACAAAAAAATATAATATATCATGGTAATCAAGTAATATTAATTTATGAGATACCTATGATTGAAGTGATTATAAATTTTTTTGATAAATTAAAATCTATCACAAAAGGATATGGATCTTTAGATTATAATTTTATAAAATTTAAAAAATCAGATTTGATTTGTATTAATATTCTTGTGAATAAAAAGAAGGTAGATGCATTAACAACAATTACTCATAAAAAAAAAATTTATTCTTACAGTCGTATTCTAATAGAAAAAATTAAAAAATTAATTCCAAGACAACAATTTAATATTGTAATTCAAGCTGCAATCGGGAAAAAGATTATTTCTAGTACAAATATTAAACAATTACGTAAAAATGTTATTGCAAAATGTTATGGAGGAGATATTAGTAGAAAAAAAAAATTAATTCAAAAACAAAAAGAAGGGAAAAAAAAAATGAAAAAAATTGGTAATATAAAACTACCAACTTCAGTTTTTTTAGCCATGTTAAAAATAAATAAATAATTTTTATTATATTAAGATATATACATAACTACTTATTAAATAAAAAATTTTAAATTATTTTATTTATATAAAAAATAATATATTTAACTTTTACTATATAAAAATATATGTTAAAAAAAAATTTTTGGATACACCAAATTGGTTCTTTACTACCTATAATATTATTAATTTTTATAATTCGCATATTTATATATGAATCTTTTTATATTCCATCAAATTCAATGGTACCTACCCTATTTAAGGGTGATTTTATTTTAGTAAATAAATTTATTTATGGAATTAAAAATCCTTTAAATAATAAAATTATTATTAAAAATAAAATACCTAAAAGGGGAGATGTAATAGTTTTTAAATATCCTAAAAATACAAAAATAAATTATATTAAAAGAATTATTGGATTACCAGGAGATACTATTGTTTATAATTATAAAAATAAACAAATAACTTTATTAAAAAGTAAAGATTTTAAAAAAAATATTTTTCAATATAAAAAATTAAAAAAAAGTAAATTTATTAAAATTTTTAAAAATTTTAATAAAAAACATATTTTTGGTAAATTAAGATTATTCCAATATACAGAATATATAAATAAATTATCACATGAAATTTTATTTATACCTGAATTAGAAAATCAAACATTAAATATATATAAACAAAAAAATATTCCGTTGTATACTTGGATAATTCCAAATAATTATTATTTTGTTATGGGTGATAATCGTGATGATAGTTTTGATAGTAGATATTGGGGGTTTGTACATAAAAAATATTTATTAGGAAAAGCTATATTTATTTGGTTAAATATTAAAAAAAATACAAATTCATGGTTTTTTAAAGTTCAATTTAATCGAATACATAAAGTTAACTAATTTATTCAAAATAATACTTATTCTATATAATAGATTATAATTCAATTATGTGAATTTTATTATGATTAATCAATTACAAAAAAGATTAGGTTATATTTTTATTCATCAAGATTTATTATATCAAGCTTTAACACATAGAAGTGCAAGTAGTAAACATAATGAAAGATTAGAATTTTTAGGAGATTCTATATTAAGCTATATAATAGCTAAAGCATTATATAATAAATTTCCTGGTGTAAATGAAGGAAATATGAGTCGCATGCGTGCAACTTTAGTAAGAGGTAATACATTAGCAAGTATTGCAAGAGAATTTAACTTAGGTGAGTATTTATTTTTAGGTCCAGGAGAATTTAAAAATGGAGGATATAACAGAGAATCTATTCTTGCTGATACAATGGAAGCTTTAATTGGTAGTATTTGTTTAGATAGTAATATAAAAGTTGTAGAAAAAATTATTTTACTTTGGTATCAATTTAGATTAAAAAAAATATTACCTGGGAATAATCAAAAAGATCCAAAAACAAGATTACAAGAATATTTACAAAGATCACATCTTCCCCTACCTTATTATTTTATTATACAAATAAATGGTGAAGTACATAATCAAAAATTTACAATACAATGTAAAATTAGTGGAATATCAGCAATAATAATAGGAATAGGATCAAGTCGTCGTAAAGCTGAACAATCAGCAGCAGAAAAAGCTTTAAGGAAACTTGGTCTTGAATAATTTATTTATTATAAAGGTAATTTATGTGAAAATGATATCTTCATATTATGGTAGTATTTTAATCTTAGGAAGATCTAATTCAGGAAAATCTACTTTACTAAATACTTTAGTAGATAAAAAAATATCTATAATTTCTCATAAAATTAATACTACTAATTATAACATTATAGGAATATATAATAGAAATTCTTATCAAATAGAATATATTGATACTCCAGGAAATATATTTTATAATAATAAAATTTTAAATTCATTAGAAAATAACAAATATAATTATATTTTTTTTATTTTAGATCAAAATAGATGGAATTATATAGAAGAAAAATTTGTAAAAATTTTTAATAAAATAACTATACCGGTAATTTTAATTATTAATAAAATTGATAAAATTAATAATAAAAATATTTTATTACCTTATATTAATTTTCTTAAAAAAAAAATTAAATTTATTTATTTATTTATGATTTCAGCAAAATATAAATTATATACTAATGATATTAATGATGTTATTTGTAAAAAATTACCCAAAAAAAAACATAATTATCCTAAAAATTATATTACTAATCAAACAGAAAAATTTATTTTTAAAGAAATTATAAGAGAAAGTATTATAAAATATCTCCATAAAGAATTACCTTATTTAATAAATATTAAAGTAAATTATTTTAAAAAATTAAAAGTATTACCAGATAAAATAAATGTTTTTTTATTAACAAAAAATATAAATCAGAAAAAAATAATAATAGGTAAAAATTCGAAAATGATAAAATTAATTAAATATAGATCTGAAAAAAAAATAGAAAATTTTTTTAAAAAAAAAATAAGTTTAAACTTATGGATAAAAATACAATAATTAATTTATAAATGATTTATTTAAATTTAAAACATAAAATGAAAATTATTGGCATAGGTATTGATATAGTAGAAATAAATAGAATTAAAAAAATTTTTACACGTTTTGGAGAACGTTTTGCATATAAAATACTTACTAAAAATGAATTAAATGTATATAAAAAAAATAATAATAAAATTAAAATTTTAGCAAAATATTTTTCAGTAAAAGAGGCAACTGTAAAAGCATTAAGTACTGGTTTTGCTAATGGTATATTTTTTAATCAAATAGAATTATCTTATTATTTAACTGGTAAACCAAAATTAAAACTTTATCAAAAAGCATTAAAATTTTTAAAAAATATAGTTTATAAATATGATATTCATATTTCATTATCTGATGAAAAAAAATATACTTGTGCAATAGTTATAATTGAAAAAAAATAAGATATAAATTTATGTTATATTTTTTTTAATTATATTATATGCTTTATGTATATTTTGTGTTTTAATTTTTGCTATTTCTAATTGTTTAGATGAATATCCTTTAGATATTAATTTATCTGGATGATATTTACTAATTAATTTATGATATGCTCTCTTTATTGTTAATAGATTATCATTATAATTAATTCCTAATAATTTATAAGCTTTATCTAATTCTGATTGAGAATTATTTTTAGTTTGAAAATTATTGTTTTTATAAAAATTATTATTATAATTATATTTTTTTTCTTCTTTATTTTGATGAAAAAAATAATTATCAAATAAATCTTTTTCATTAATAAATTTATTATTATATTTTAATTTTTTTATTATAAAAAATAAATCAATAAATGATATATTCAATTCTTGAAAAATAATATTTAATATTTTTTTATTTTTGTTATTTAAAAAATTATTTATAAAAGATAATTCAATTTGTATTTCTAAAAATTTATTTATTAAACTTTTATTTTTATAAATTAAATAATTTAAATTATTTAATTCATAAACTAAAGGATAATTCTTTTTTTTACCATTATTAAATGATTTTTTTGCAAAAATTGTTTCTTCATCATTTAAATTCATTTTTTTAATTAATTTAATAGTAAAATTTATGTCATTTTTATTAATAAAGCCTTTTGATTTACTTATATAACCCATCACCTCAAAATTAGTTTTAAGAAATAATTTTTTTATATTATTTTTGTTATTATAATTATATTTTTTATTATAAAAATTTGTTATTTTATTAATTAAAAAACTTATTAATATTAATAAAATTATATTTAATAAATTAAAACTTACATAATAATTAATAATTAAATTTATTAAAAAGAATAATAATTGTAAATAAGAAAACATATATTCTCCAATAAATAGATTTAAAATTATAATTTAATTATCTATAATAATTATTAATTATACTAATTTACAATAATTAAATATGATTATTTATTAATAATAATTATTTACGAATTTAAATTATCTTTTATTATTATAAATAATGTAAAATTTAATTATTAATAGGATTAATAATGATAATTAAAAAAGTATTTTATATCATAATATTATATTTTTGTTTATTCAATATTTCTTACTGTATGTCTATAAAAAATATTAATAGTACTAAAGTTATTATAAATAATAATTTAATTTTAAAAAAAGAAATAGATGAAATTTTATCTATTACAAAAAAAATTTATAATAGTAAATATCCAATATTATATTCATTTTTAGATATTAAAAATGTTAAGGATGTAATAAAATATTTTATTTTTTTAGATATTATAAAAAATAATAGTTTATTTTTATTAGAAGAAGATTTGGAAAATCTTGTTTTGAACATATATCAATCAAATAATATTGATGAAAATTTACTAAAAAATAATTTTTTAGCTAAAAATATTAATTATTTAAAATTTTATAAAATTTTTAAAAATATTATATTAATTAATGTATTAAAAAATAAACTTTTATTCAAAAATTTTAATATTTATGATGAAGAAATTGATTCATTAAGTAATAAATTATATTTGACAGGAAAAACACATAAAATATATGATATTACATTATTTTATTTTTTAATAAACAAAAAACTTTTAAAAAATAAATTTAATCATAAAATTTTTTTATTAAATCAGTTGATATTTTTATTAAAAAATAAGAAATTAAATAATAACTTTAAAAATTATAATAAAAAAACATTTATTTCCCATTTTCATATAAAACAAATGTTTTTAAAAAACAAAAAAGAAAATCAATTATCAAAAAATATTATTAATTATTTAGATAATGTTAAAAAAAAAGATATAATTGGACCAATATATTTAAATTCAAAATTATTTATTTTAAGAATAAATAATATTTTTGTAAAAAAAAATACAGATAATGAAAAAGTTTTATTAAAATTTTTATATATAAAAAAAAATAATTTAAGTAATAAAGATTTTAATAAAAAAATTAAAAATATATATTTTAGTCTTTTAAAAAAAAGAATAACTTTTCAAAAAGCCATTGAATTATTTTCCGATGATATATTATCAGTTAGATTTAAAAATAATGAAAATTGGATATTATTAAATAATTTTTCTTCAAAATTTAAAAAAATTATAACAAAATTAAAAATTAATGATTTTAGTTTACCTATTCAAGAATCAGATGGGGTTTTTATAATACAATTATTAAATAGAAATAATATTACAACTAATAAATTATTTTTAAAAAAAAAAGCATATAACATTCTTTTACAAGAAAATATAGAAAGAGAGATCAATCTTTTTATTTTTTCATATGCTAAAAAAATATATATAAAAAATATAAGTGAATAATAAAATATTAATTTGTATTAAAATTTAATATTTTATATATAATAATTAATTTTTTGTAAAAAATATTATCTATATAATAATATGAAAATTATTTTAAAAAAAAAATATGGACAACATTTATTAATTAATACAAAAATTATTAAACAAATTATATCTTTTATTAATCCAAAATATTATCAAATTATGTTGGAAATAGGACCAGGTTTAGGAGCATTAACTATTCCAATTATAAAATATAATAAAAATCTTTCTATTATTGAAATAGATAAAAATTTTGTTAATATTTTAAAAAAAAATAAAATTTTAATAAGTTCAAAAATTAATATTATATTAAATAATATATTAAATTTTAATTTTTTAATTTTAACTAAAAAATATAAAAAAAGAATACGTATATTTGGTAGTTTACCGTATAATATTTCTATTACAATAATTTTTTATTTATTTAATTATTTAAATAATATTAAAGATATGAATTTTATTATGCAAAAAGAAGTAGTAGATAGATTAACTGCACATCCTGGAGGTAAAAATTATGGATGTTTAAGTATAATAGCTCAATTATTTTGTAAAATAAAATCTTTAATAGAAATTAAAGAAAATTCTTTTTTTCCTAAACCTAAAATTATTTCTAATATGGTATTTATGAGGCCATATATAAATAATCCTTATAATTTAAATAATATTTTTTTTCTAAAAAAAATTATAAAACAAGCTTTTAGTATGAGAAGAAAAATTTTACGAAATAGTCTAATGAATTTATTTTCTATAGAAGAATTAAATTATTTAGGTATTGATTATAAAATACGTGCTGAAAATGTTTCAATATCAGAATATTGTCAATTAGCTAATTGGTTGGAATTTAATAATAAAAGGTTATAATTAAATGAAATCATTATTATCTCAAGTTTATATAAAAACAAATGGTGTTTATATAAAATCACAATCCATACCTAAAGTTAATCGTTATGTTTTTACCTATACAATTACTATTCATAATTTAGGAAAAAAAATTTTACAATTAATTAGTTGTTATTGGAGTATAACTGATGGTAATGGTAAAAAAAATCAAATATATGGTGAAGGAATTACATGTAAAAAACCATATATAAAACCAAGTAATAAATTTCATTATACTAATCTAACTATTTTAGATACTCCTATTGGAATTATAGAAGGACATTATTTAATGATAGATGAAAATAATCATGTTTATCATGTAGAAATTCCTATTTTTCGTTTAGCGATTAAAACTTATATTCACTAAAATAATTAATTTATAAAACAATATGACTACTTACTTTATTGGAGATATTCATGGTTATTATAATGAATTTATTTCCTTATTAAAAAAAATTAATTTTGATTATGAAAATGATAAATTATGGATTACAGGAGATCTTATAGCAAGAGGACCTGATTCCATAAAAGTTTTATATTTTTTGTATTCTATTAAAAAATCTATAAAATTAGTTTTAGGAAATCATGATTTATACTTAATATTTCTTATATTAAATCCTAAAAATAATGATATTAATGATAAAAAGATTTTAGATTTATTAACAAATAAAAAAATAATCTTTATTGTCAAAAATTGGTTAAAGTATCAACCTTTAATACAATATGATAAAAAAAAAAAAATTTTAATGTCACATGCGGGAATCCCTCCTCAATGGGATAATATTGAGATAATATTATCTGCTGCTAATGAAGCAAAAAATATTATTTCAAGTAAAAATAATATTTTTTTTTTAGATTATATAAATAATGAAAAATATCAAATAAATGATTGGAAAAAAAATACATTAGTAGGTTTTAAACGTTTTAATTATATTATTAATGGATTAACTAAAATGAGATATTGTTATTTAGATGGAACATTAGAAATGTTTACTAAAAAAGCACCTAATGATATTAATTCTAAAACATTAAAACCATGGTTTTGGATACCAAATATTTTATACAAAAAATATACAATATTTTTTGGTCATTGGTCTGATTTACAAGGAGGAGAATATACTCAAAAAAATATAATAGGATTAGATACTGGATGTTGTTGGGGAAATAAATTAACAATTTATTCATGGGAAAAAAAACAATTTTATAACATAAAATGTATTATCTAATATAATGTATACATTATCATCAATAAATAAATATTTTTTACGTTTATTTAAAAATAAATTTTTGAATAAAAAAGTTATTTTTGCTGGAAATATTAAAGATAAAATACCTATTTATTTAAATACTTTTATAAGTTTTATAAATACTTATAATTATAATTATTATATTTGGTTGAAAAAAAATATAAATAAGAATTATTTATGTTATGGTTTAATGGATAAGAAATATAAAAATTATAATTTTAATATTTTAATATTTTTTTGGTTAAAAAATAAACAAGAATCATTATTTATATTAAATAATATTTTATCTTTATTCCCTTTAAATAGGGAGATATTTATTATTGGTTCTAATAATTGTGGTATTAAAAAAATTAATAATATAAAAGAATTAGAGATTTTAAATTTAAAAAAAATTATTAATGCAAGAAAACATATTATTTTTCATGGGGTTTTAACAAAAAATATTTATTTTAATATGAATAATTATTGGAATTATTATTATTATGATAACTATAAGATATATAGTTTACCTGGGGTTTTTGGGGGTAAAAAAATTGATAATGGGAGTAAATTTTTAATATCTACTATTATAGATAGTAATATTTTTATAAAAGGTAAAATTTTAGATTTAGGTTGTGGTTCTGGTGTTATTTCTATTGCTATCCAGAATAATTTTAAAACAAAATATTCAATACATGCTATTGATATAGATGCAAAAGCAATATACTCAACTATAAAAACATTTAATAAAAATTTAATAAAAAATGTTAATGTATTTCCTAGTAATATTTATTCTAATATTCAAGGAAAATTTGATTTGATTTTATCTAATCCTCCTATTCATAAAAATTTATCTTTTTCATTAGATTTTATTTATCAAATGATAAATGAGTTTAAAAAAAATATAAATTATAAAGGAGAACTATTATTTGTTACAAACAATTTTATATCATATAAAAAATTTTTTAATAATTTTTCATTAAAAATTGATATTTTATCTAAAAATAAAAAATTTTCTGTATATAGAATTAAAAATACATAAATTTTAATAAAAAATTTTTATGAAAAATATGAGTAAAAAATAAATTTGAAATATATAAAAAAGTTTTTTATAAAAAAATAAACAATATATATATACTAAAATTATAAAAAATATAAATAAGAGAGATAATATGACATTAGTAACTAAAAAAGCTCCAGATTTTAATGCTTCGGCAGTTCTTCCTGATGGAACTATTCTAGATAATTTTAATTTATATAAATATTCAGAAAATAAGATAACTATATTATTTTTTTGGCCTTTAGATTTTACTTTTGTCTGTCCTACAGAAATTATATCTTTAAATCAACATTTTAATAGTTTTTATAAAAGAAATGTTAAATTATTAGGTATATCATGTGATTCTCAATTTGTTCATCAAGCATGGCGTAATACTCCTATCAATAAAGGAGGTATTGGAAATATTAAATTTATAATGATATCTGATACTACAAAAAATATACAACAATCTTATGGGATTGAACATCCTCAATTAGGAATTGCATTAAGAGCATTATTCTTAATAGATAAAAATAAAATAATAAGACATCAATTAGTTAATGATCTTCAATTTGGAAGAAATATAAATGAAATAATTCGTATGATTGATGCTTTAGAACATAATGAAAAATATGGGGAAGTATGTCCTGCTCAATGGGAAAAAGGTAAAAAAAGTATAACTCCTACTTCTAAAGGTATTATCAATTATTTATCTAAAAATATAGATGAATTATAATATTTAAATTTAATAAATATTAGATTATTTAATAATATCAGCACATTGTGCGCGATAACGTAATAAATGATCCATTAAAATGATAGCAACCATTGCTTCTCCAATTGGAACAGCTCTAATTCCTACACAAGGATCATGACGTCCTTGTGTAATACAATATATTTCTTTTCCTGAAGTATTAACTGTTTTCCCTGGAATAGAAATACTAGATGTTGGTTTAACAACAAAATTTATAATGATATTTTGACCTGTACTAATTCCCCCTAAAATTCCTCCAGAGTTATTACTTTTAAATCCATTTTTATCCATTTCATCTCTATAATTACTTCCTAATTTATTTATTGAATTAAATCCATCTCCTATTTCAATACCTTTTACTGCATTTATACTCATAATTGCATGTGCTAATTCAGCATCTAATTTATCAAATACTGGTTCTCCTAACCCTATTGGTACATTTTCTGCAATAATAGTAATTTTAGCTCCTATAGAATTACCAGATTTTTTTAAAATATTTATCATATTTTGTAAATCTTTTATTTGATATTTATTTGGACAAAAAAAAGGATTTTTATTAACTTCAGCCCAATTTTCAAAATTACAAATTATATCTCCCATTTGAGATAAATATCCTTTAATTTTTAAATTATATTTTATTGATAAATATTTTTTAGCAATAGCTCCTGCAGCAACACGCATAGTTGTCTCTCTAGCTGATGAGCGACCACCACCTTTATAATCTCTAATTCCATACTTTTGTTCATAAGTATAATCAGCATGTCCAGGCCTAAAAACATTTTTTATATTACTATAATCTTTAGATCTTATATCCATATTATTTATTAATAATCCAATACTTGTTCCGGTTGTAAAATTATTAAATACTCCTGATAAAATTTTTATTTGATCTAATTCTCTCCGAGGAGAAGTATATTGCGATTGTCCTGGTCTTCTCCTATTTAAATCTTTTTGTATATCTTTTATTTCTAAGGGAATTTGAGGAGGAACCCCATCTATAATACATCCTAAAGATTTTCCATGTGATTCTCCAAAAGTTGTAACTTTAAATAATTTTCCAATACTATTGCCTGCCATAAATATTTCTCCTAAATTTATAAAAATTATTTATTAAATATAATTTTAAATTATATTTTCTCTATTTTAAATATCCCTATACCTCCATTTTTTATATTAAGCCATTGAAAATTTATTTCAGGATATTTTTTTATAATATCTAACATTTTATTTCCTACTTCACAAATTAAAATACCACCTTTTTTTAAGTAAAAATTTGATTGAAATATGATTTTATCGATAATTTCCATACCATTATTTTCACAAAATAAACCTATTTTAGGTTCATAGAAATATTCTTTTGGTAAATATTTTATTTCTTTTTTATCTACATATGGAGGATTAGTAATAATTAAATCATAAGTTAATTTAGTTAATTTATTAAATAAATCACTACATATTGGTGTAATACGATTTTCTAATCCATGTAATTGGATATTATGTTCTGCAACATTAATAGCTTCTAAAGAAATATCTACTGCATCTATATGTGCATTAGGAAATAAATATGAACATGCAATAGCTATACATCCACTTCCAGTGCATAAATCTAATATAGATTTAGGTTCTTTATTATTAGGAAAAATAACTGATTTAAATTTATTATTAATTAATTCAGCAATTGGAGATCTAGGTATTAATACCCTTTTATCTATATATAATTCATGACCACAAAACCAGGTTTTTTTTGTTAAATATACTACTGGTATTCTTTTTTTTATACGTTTATAAACTAATTGATAAATTAGTTCACGTTCTTTAAATGATAATTTAGAATTAAAAATTTCTTTAAATAAATAAGGAGGTAACCCTATTAATGGTAAAACTAAATTTATCGCTTCATCCCATGGATTATCACTACCATGTCCATACCATAAATTAGAAATACTAAAACAGCTTGTTACCCAACGTATCATATCTTGGATAGATGATAATTCAGTAATAATATTTTTGTTAAGTAAAAATTCTAATTTTATTACCATATAATATATCCTATAATAAAATATTTATTAAATAATTTAAATATAAAAAATATAAAAATATATTTTATGATAAAAAATTTTTATAATTTTCTCCCCTGACTGGATTCGAACCAGTGACATACGGATTAACAGTCCGCCGTTCTACCTACTGAACTACAGAGGATCTATAAATGATTATATTTGTATAATAGTAAAAATATTATATATATGTCAAGAAAATTATATTTAATAATAAAAATATTCAATTTTATTTATATTTTATATTCAAAATTATAAATTTTTTAATTTTTGAAACTCTATTTCATATTCTTTACTTATATTATTATTAACATAATTTTGCCATATACCATTATTAATGATCTCATCATTAGGATATAGTATATCATTATTAATCATATCTAAAGGTAATAATTTTTGTGCTTTTAAATTTGGAGTAGAAAAACCTGTTTTTTTAGCTATTTTTGCTGCAATATCAGGTCTTAATAAAAAATTAATTAATTTTAATGCACCTTTGATATTTTTTGCATTTTTAGGAATAACAAAACTATCCATCCAAAAAATCCCTCCTTCTTTAGGCCAAATAAATTTTAAAGGAATTCCTAATTTTTGTACAAGATAAGCAGATCCATTCCAAATCATACCTATATTTACAGAACCTTCAATAAAAGGATATCCAGGATTATCAGAATTAAATAAAATAACATTAGGCATTAATTTTTTTAGATCTATAAAAGATTTTTTTATATAAAAAGTATTATTTGTATTAGCTGGATAACCTAATTTAATTAATGACATTTGAAATACTTCCTTAGCATCATCTATTAAAGACAAAGATTTATAATATTTAGGATTCCATAAGTCTTTCCAACTATGAATAGATTTTGAATTTATTATATTTGTATTAATTCCTATACCCGTTGCACCCCACATATACGGGATAGAATATTCATTATTTAAATCAAAAGATTTGTTTAAAAATTTATGGTCTAAATTAGAAAAATTAGGTATTTTTTTTTTTTCTATTTTTTGTATCATACCTTCATTTTTCATTTTTACTACAAAATAATTGGATGGTACGACTAAATCATATGGTTGTTTTGTATAAGTTTTTAACTTGGCATACATACTTTCATTAGATTCATATGTAGAATAAATAATTCTAATTCCTGTTTCTTTTGTAAATTGGTTTAAAATTTCTTGAGGAACATATTCAGTCCAGTTATAGAAAAAAATAGTATCTTTATATGATTTCGTATTATTTAAATATTTGTTTGTAATTGGTAATAATAATATAAAAATAATAAATATTAATCTAAAAAATGAAAACATTTTTATTAAATCCTATAAATATATTTAAATTATTTAATTTTTTACATTATTAATAAATTTTTCATAAAAAATATTTTATATATTTTAATATTGAGAGTATTTCTTTTAAATTTTTAATAAAAAAAGTTTATTAATAATTCATTATTATTTTTTATTTTTTGTAAAAATTATTATAAATATTTTTTATATTTTTTCTTTTAATAAAGAAGTCATTATTATTGCCTTAATAACATGAATTTTATTTTCTGCTTGCTGAAATATAATATTATTATTAGATTCAAAAATTTCATCTGTTATTTCTAATCCATTATATAAATTATATTTTGAAATAATTTCTTTAGTAAATAATTTTTTATAATGACTATATAAATGTAATGAAGGTAAACAATGCATAACTTTAATATTTTTATTTTGACTTTTTTGTAATAAAAGTTTATTAACTTGATAATTATGTAATTTTTTTATTTTTTTTTCCCATAATTGTAAAGAGGTTTTTTCTCCCATGGATAACCAAATATCTGTATAAATAAAATCTGCATTTTTTATGCCTATATCTATATTATTAGTAATATGGATATTATTGTAATGTTTAATTTTATCTATTATTTTATTTATATAAAAATTATTATTTGATTTAATTTTTTGTGGAGAAATTAAACATAATTTAAAACCTATAATAATAGATGCATTTATTAAACTATAAGATATATTATTATTTATATCACCTATATAACATAATTTTATTTGATTTATTTTTTTATTTTTTATGTTTTCTTTAATAGTTAATAAATCTGCTAATATTTGAGTAGGATGAAATTCATTTGTTAATCCATTCCATACAGGAATGGTTGAATATTTAGCTAAATTTTCAATATTTTTTTGATATTTTCCTCTATATCCTAATCCATGATACATATTACTTAAAATTCTAGCTGAATCTTTTAGTGACTCTTTATTTCCAATATGACTATCTTTTATATTTAAATAAGTAATATTTGCTCCTTGATCAAAACAAGCTATTTCAAAAGCACATCTAGTTCTTGTTGAATTTTTTTCAAAAATTAAAATAATATTTTTATTAATTAGTTTTTTTTTTTCTTTAAAATTTTTTTTATTGTATTTTAATTTTTCTGAAATTTTAATTAATTTATAAAGATCTTTTTTTGAAAAATCTGATAATTTTAAAAAATGCTTATTATAAAATTGATTCATAATATTAATCTCTATTCATTTATTAATAATGTAAAATTATAAAATATATAAATATTATAAGTTTTTAATTAAAAAAAACTTTTGTAATAATTCTTTTTTTAAAATTTTACAATTTTTTAATTTTTCTAAATTTTTTAAAATAATATTTTTAGGTGCTTTTGATAAAAAATTTTTATTTTTTGTATTTTTTATTAAAAAATTTATTATTTTTTGATTATTATTTAATTTTTTATTAATTTGATTCAATAAGTTTTTTTGATTAATAATTTTATTATTTAATGGAATCCCAAATTCAATATTATCAATTTTATTTATCAATATTTTTTCTGGAAAATTAATTTCTTCTTTAAGAAAGAAAATTTTTTTTAAATTTACAAATTTTTTTAAAATATTTATATTAATTTTTAAAAAATTATGAAATTCATAACTTATATTTTTTATATATAAATTAATTTTTATATCATTTTTTATGTTCATTTCAATTTTATTATTACGAATAATTGTAATTACATTTATAAATGTATTAAAAATATTTATTGTTTTTTTATTTATTTTTGATGTGTTAACTTTAGGAAAGGATTGTATCATAATACTACTTTTAAATAAATTTTTTTTATTTTTAATTATTTTTTGCCATATTATTTCTGTAATAAATGGAATTATAGGATGAGAAAGTCTTAATAAAGATTCAAAAAGATTATATAATGTATAATATGTGCCAACATATTTTAATTGATTTTTTTCTTTGAAAATTATTTTACTATATTCTAAATACCAATCACAGAATTTATTCCATATAAAATTATATAAAAGATTAGCGGCATGATCAAAACGATATTCATTTAATGCTTTTGTATAATATTTTACAAGTAAATAATATTCTGACCAAATCCATTGATCTATTAAAGATAGATTTTTTGTTTTATGAATAAATTCATATTTAATATTTTTTAAAATAAAAATACTTGCATTCCAAATTTTATTACAAAAATTACGATAACCTTCTAATCTAGTTATATCCCAATATATATCACGTCCTGTAGACGATAAAGCAGCTAATGTAAATCTTAAAGCATCTGCTCCATAAATTTTATTATTTTTTTTAAAATTTATAGCAGAAATACCTTCAATAAAATCTATAGGATTGATCACATTACCTTTTGATTTAGACATTTTATTTCCCTTATTATCTCTAATTAATCCTGTCATTAAGATATTTTTAAAAGGTATTTGAGGTGTATTATCTTTGTTTTTGACAAAATGCATTGTCATCATTATCATTCTAGATATCCAAAAAAAAATAATGTCGAAACCACTTATAATAACATTTGTAGGATGAAATAAATAAAAATTTTTGTTATTGGGCCAATCTAAAGTAACAAAAGTCCATAAACTTGAAGAAAACCATGTATCTAAAACATCAGAATCTTGTTTTAAAATTAAATTTTTATTTAAATTATATTTTTTTTTTATTTCTTTTTCATTTTTTCCTACATAAATATTATTTTTATTATCATACCAAACTGGAATTCTATGTCCCCACCATAGTTGTCGTGAAATACACCAATCCTGAATATTATTCATCCAAGAATAAAACATATTTTTATATTTTTTAGGGAAAAAAATAATTTTGTTATTTTTTACAGCATCTATTGCATTTTTAGATAAAATTTTAGTATTTAAATACCACTGATTTGTTAACATAGGCATAATAATAGTATTACTACGAATACTAAATGGAATTAATCTAATTTTTATTTCATATTTAGTTAATAAATTATTTTGTTTTATTTTTTCTATAATTATGGTTCTTGCTGTTAAAAAATTTATTTTTTGTAAGTATTTTGGAATATCATTGTTTAATTTTATTTTTTGTTGTTTTTTATTTAAAATTTCACATTTTTTTAAAATATTACCGTTTAAATCAAAAATATTAATTAGAGGTAAATTATGTTTTAATGCAACTTGATAATCATTAAAATCATGAGCTGGACTAATTTTAACACATCCTGTTCCTTTCGTTATTTTAACATAGTTATCAGCTATAATAGGAATTTGACGATTAATAATAGGTATTATTACAAATTTACCTACTAAATTAGTATATCTTTTATCTGATGGATTAATAGCAATAGCGCTATCTGCTAATAATGTTTCTGGTCTAGTTGTTGCTACAGTTAAATAATTTTTATTATTTAATGTTGTTAAACTATCTTGAAAAAAATATTTTAAATACCATATACTTGTTTTTTTTTCTTTATATTTAACTTCTAAATCAGAAATAACAGTTTTAAGTTTAAAATCCCAATGTATTAATTTTTTTTTTTTATAAATTAGTCCTTGATTATAAAGAATAATAAAAATATCTCTTACTGATTTTATAAATTTATTATCCATTGTAAATCTTGTTTTTTCCCATTCTGTAGATAAACCTAAACTTTTCATTTGATTATAAATAATTTTACAATATTTATCTTTCCATTCCCAAATATGTTTTAAAAAAAAATTTTTACTATAATGATTTTTCGTTTTTCCTGTTTCATTAAAAATTTTTTGTTCTATTAAATTTTGTGTAGCAATTCCTGCATGATCTATCCCAACTTGACATAATATATTTTTACCTAACATACGATGATAACGTGTTAAAATATCAATAAGAGTATATTGTAATGCATGTCCTATATGTAAATAACCTGTAATATTAGGTGGAGGAACCATAATAGAAAAACATTCTTTTATACTATCTAATTTATTTTTTAAAAAATTATTTTTTTCCCAATAATTATAAATTTTTTTTTCAAAAATTTTTGGATTATATATTTTATCCATAACAAAAAAATATCCTTTATATAAGGTAAATTAATATGAAAATATAAAAAATTATTTATTATGAAATGTTTGATTAATTAAAAATTGACATAACATATTAATAGGACGGCCAGAAGCCATTGCTTGATTATTTACATAATACCAAGCAGTACCAGCAATATCTATATGAGCCCATTTATATTTTGTTGCAAATTTAGATAAAAAACAAGCGGCAGTTATTGCACCTGCAACACCATTATTACTATTAACTAAATGAGCAATATTAGATTTCAATTGATCAAAATATTTTTTATCATTAATCGGTAATTCCCAAACACGATCATCTGCTTCTAATGAAGCTTTTATAATTTTTTTAGATAATCGTTTATTATTAGACATTAATCCACTAATATTATTACCTAATGCTATAACACATGCTCCTGTTAGAGTAGCAATATCAATGACATATTTAGGATTATATTTTTTAATATATGTTAATATATCACATAATATTAAACGTCCTTCAGCATCTGTATTTTTAATTTCAACAGTAATACCAGACATTGTTTTGATCACATCACTAGGTCTATATGCATTAGAACTAGGCATATTTTCTCCACATGCTAAAATAGCAATAACATTTAAAGATAAGTTTAATTTTGCGATTGCATGTATTGTGCCATATATGGCTGCTGCCCCGCACATATCATATTTCATATCTTCCATATTTTTACTAGGTTTTAAAGATATTCCTCCAGAATCAAAAGTAACTCCCTTGCCTAATAAAACAATAGGTTGTAACTTATTATTAGTTTGATATTTTATAATAGAAATATAAGGTTTATTTTTGGATCCTTTACTAACAGATAAATAAGCATTCATACCTATTTTTTGCATCATTTTTTCATTAATAATTTCTACAGAAATATTATTATATTGTTTTGTTAATTTTTCAGTTTTAAGAGATAAATATTTAGGAGTACATATATTTGGTGGTAAATTAGCTATATTTTTAGCTTTTTTTATACCTAAATTAATAGCTTTTCCATGTTCTATTGCAGAAAAATAAACATTTTTATTATTATCAGTAATAACAAATTTTATTTTTGATTTAAAAAACAATTTTTGTTTTTTAAATTTATCAAATGAATAAATATTATCTTCAATAATATTAATTGTATCTCTAATATTCCAATATAATTTACAATTATCTATTTTTAGATCTGTAAGGTACCAATAAATTTCTTTAAAAGAGTATTTTTTTATAATATTAATTATATTATTTATAATTAATTTATTTTTTTCTCTATTAAGAGAATTTTTAATTCCACAACCCACAATAATAATTGTATTACATAAAACATTAGGTATTTTGTATAAAATTATATTTTGATTAATTTTTCCTTTTATGTTATTTTTTTCTAAAATATTTAAAATATAATTATTTGATATATCATTTATTTTTTTAAAAATTTTAGAAAACTTATATTGTTCAAATATAGGTATTACTATGCAATCTAGTGTATTTTTATTTGGAAAAACTATTTTTTCTGCAAAATATCGCATTTTATAATCCTTATTATTTAAAATAATTAAAATAAATATAAATTATTTTATATATATTAAAAAATATAATTTATTTTTTAATAAAAAAATTGTTACAATTAATATATAACATTTTTTAAAAAAAATAATAATTTATATTAAAATAGATAAAAATTTTTATATTTAAAAAAAAAAAATAGACTTCCCCCTTGATGCATTAATATGTGGCCCCATTTCCCCTTCATTAGGGATTTTTTTATATAAAATAAATTATTAAAATTTATTTTAATAATGTTTATATTTTAAAAATTAATTAATTTATATATAAAATAAGGGTAAGTAATTAATATGGGTAAAATAATTGGTATTGATTTAGGTACAACTAATTCTTGTGTGGCAATTATTGATGGTAATAAACCACGTGTTTTAGAAAATTCTGAAGGTGAAAGAACCACACCTTCAGTTGTTGCATATACACAAGATGGTGAAATTTTAGTAGGTCAACCTGCAAAACGTCAAGCTGTTACAAATCCTAAAAATACTCTTTTTGCTATAAAAAGATTAATTGGTAGAAGATTTGATGATAAAGAAGTACAGCGTGATATAAAAATAATGCCGTATAAAATTATAAAATCTGATAATGGTGATGCATGGATAGATATTAAAGGAAAAAAAATAGCTCCACCACAAATTTCAGCTGAAATTTTAAAAAAAATGAAAAAAACAGCTGAAGATTTTTTAGGTATTCAAATAAATGAAGCCGTTATTACAGTACCTGCTTATTTTAATGATGCTCAACGTCAAGCTACTAAAGATGCTGGTAGAATAGCAGGATTAGAAGTTAAAAGGATTATAAATGAACCTACAGCAGCTGCATTAGCTTATGGTTTAGATAAAGGTAAAGGAAGTAGAATAATTGCTGTATATGATTTAGGAGGAGGGACTTTTGATATTTCTATAATTGAAATTGATGACGTAGATGGTGAAAAAACTTTTGAAGTATTATCTACCAATGGAGATACCCATTTAGGGGGTGAAGATTTTGATAGTCGTATCATAAACTATTTAGTAAAAGAATTTAAAAAGGACCAAGGAATAGATTTAAAAAATGATCCATTAGCAATGCAAAGATTAAAAGAATCTGCAGAAAAAGCAAAAATTGAATTATCTTCAGCACAACAGACAGATATAAATTTACCTTATATTACAGCTAATTCTACCGGTCCTAAACATTTAAATATTAAATTAACAAGAGCAAAATTAGAATCTCTAGTAGAAGATTTAATTGATCAATCAATAAAACCATTAAAAATGGCTTTAAAAGATGCTAATTTATCTTCTTCTGATATTAATGATGTTATTTTAGTAGGTGGGCAAACTCGTATGCCTATGGTTCAAAATAAAGTATCATCATTTTTTGGAAAAAAACCAAGAAAGGATATTAATCCTGATGAAGCAGTAGCAATAGGAGCTGCAGTACAAGGTGGAGTATTAGCCGGAGATGTTAAAGATGTATTATTATTAGATGTAACTCCTTTATCTTTAGGTATTGAAACTATTGGAGGAGTAATGACTACATTAATAAACAAAAATACAACTATTCCAACTAAACATAGTCAAATTTTTTCAACAGCTGAAAATAATCAATCTTCGGTTACAATTCATGTTTTACAAGGGGAACGAAAAAGAGCAAGTGATAATAAATCTTTAGGTCAATTTAATTTAGATGGAATTAGTCCTGCTCCAAGAGGTATTCCTCAAATTGAGGTAACATTTGATATAGATGCAGATGGAATTTTACATGTTTCTGCAAAAGATAAAAAAAGTGGTCAAGAACAAAAAATAACAATACAAGCATCATCTGGTTTAGATAAAAATGAAGTAGAAAAAATGATAAGAGATGCAGAAGCTAATACTGAATCTGATCGTCTTTTTGAAGAATTAGTAAAAATACGTAATGAAGGTGACCAACTTATTCATAATACCGAGAAGAAACTAAAAGAAGTAGATAATCAAGTTAATAAAGAAGATAAAGTTTTAATACAAAATTCTATTAATGAATTAAATGAAACTCTCAAAAAAGAAGATAAAAATGATATAAGAATAAAAATACAAAAATTAATTGAAGTATCTAGTAAAATAATGAATTTAACTAATAATCAAAATAATAAAGAAAATAAAGATAATAATATTAAAAATGATAATCAAGAAAACGAAGTTGTTGATGCTGAATTTGAAGAAGTTAAAGATAAAAAAAAATAATTTTTTAATAATTATATAAATGAATAATTAAATTATGTTATTAAAACTGTTTATATTTTATAAATAAAATAATTTGTATTAATAAAATTATGGGATTAGATTAGGACAGTAATTTATTATGGCAAAAAAAGATTATTATGATATTTTAGGTATTACTAGGAATGCTGCAGATCGTGAAATTAAAAGAGCATATAAACGGTTAGCTATTAAATTTCACCCAGATCGTAATCCCGGAAATAAAAATGCTGAAAATAAGTTTAAAGAAATAAAAGAAGCTTATGAAATTTTAAGTAATGAAAAAAAAAGAGCAGCTTATGATCAGTATGGACATTCTGCTTTTGAACAAGAAAACATAAATAATACAACTGATTTTAGTGATATTTTTGGTGATGTTTTTGGAGATATTTTTGGAGGAAATTCTAGATCTAAAAAAAAATCTAGAAAAGGTTCTGATGTAAAATATTTAATTGAAATTTCTTTAGAAGAAGCAATTAAAGGAACAACTAAAAAAATAAAAATTCCTGTTTTAAAAAATTGTAATTATTGTAATGGGACAGGTGCCCAAGGAGCATTACAAAAATGTCATACATGTAATGGATATGGACAAATCCAAATGAGTCAGGGTTTTTTTACTGTTCAACAAACATGTCCTAGATGTCATGGTCAAGGTAATTTTATTAAAAATCCTTGTTTTTATTGTAAAGGTAAAGGTAAATTAAAAATTTATAAAAATTTATCAGTAAAAATTCCTAGCGGGATTGATAATGGAGATCGAATTAGATTAAATGGTGAAGGAGAATCAGGTGAAAATGGAGCTCAATCTGGAGATTTATATATAGAAATTAAAATTACAAAACACCCTCTTTTTATTAGAGAAGGGAATAATTTATACTGTGAATTACCAATTAATTTTATTACAGCTATATTAGGTGGAGATATAAAAATACCTACATTTGATGGTTATGTAAAATTAAAAATTCCAGAAGGAACTCAAACAGGTAAAATGTTTAGAATACGTAATAAAGGTATAAAATCAATTAGAAGAAATAGTAATTTTGGTGATTTATTATGTAAAATAATCGTTGAAATTCCAATTAATTTAAATAATGAACAAAAAAATATTTTATATCAGTTAGATAAAAGTTTTAAAAATATTTCTATTTATAGAAATAATCCTAAAATAGGAAAATTTTTAAATAATATTAAAGATTTTTTTTATAATATAAAGAGTTAACAACAATAGAGGGTATAAAAAATAAACTTATTTTTTATATTCTCTATTGTTAAATTTATTTAATTATCAAACCATGACAAAATTTATATTTTTTACCTGAAAGACAAGGACATTTTTCATTTCTACCTATTTTTTTTTTAAAAAAATTTATATTATTTAAATATTTATCTTTTTCATTTAGAGATGAAACATCAGATTTTTTTTTTATAATCATAAAATTATTGTTTTTTGTATTATTAATAATTTTAGTATTTTCTATTAAAATATCTGAAGATTCATCATAGTTTATTATTATTTCTTTTTCTAATTTACTTAAAATAATAATAACTTCTTTCTTTAAAGTATTTAACATTATATTAAACATATTAAAAGATTCTTTTTTATATTCTTGTTTAGGATCTTGTTGTGCATAACCTCTTAAATGAATACCTTGTTTTAAATATTCTATTGCAGCAAGATGTTCTTTCCATAAATTATCTAAAATTTTTAAAATAATATTTTTTTCAAAAATTTTTATATTTTTTATTTTTAAATTGTTTATTTTTTTAAAATATTCTTTTTCTGAAAAATTAATAATTTTTTTTAAAAAAAAAGTTTTATTAATTTTTTTTTTGTTTTTTTCTAGATATATATTTATCCAATTTTTAATTGGTAGTTTTAAATTAAAAACATTAGAAAAATAAATTTGTATTTTTTTTAAATTCCATTTTTCTTTAATATAATTATCAGATTGAATATAGGTATTTATTATTTTTGTAAATATATCAATTCTAAAATTTTTAATTATTTGTTCAGTTTTTAATAATTTTAATAATTTATCTCTTTGAGCATATATTGATAAGCGTTGATCATTGATCACATCATCATACTCAAGTAATTGTTTACGTATAGCAAAATTATAATTTTCTACTTTTTTTTGTGCTTTAGAAATAGCTTTTGTTATCCAGGGATGTTCAATAAAATCATTATTTTTCATGCCAAGTTTTTGCATTAAAAATAACATATTTTTAGGTGCAAAAATACGCATTAATGAATCTTCCATTGATAAATAAAATCTTGAAACACCTGGATCCCCTTGTCTACCAGAACGTCCTCTTAACTGATTATCAATTCTCCTAGATTCATGACGTTCAGTACCAATAACATATAAACCACCTAATTTTATAATTTCTTCATGTTTTATTTGCCATTGTTCTTTTAATTTTTTTAATTTATCTAAATTATCTTTTTTATTTAAAATAAAGTTTCCACCCAGAACAATATCAGTTCCTCTTCCTGCCATATTAGTCGCAATTGTTACTGCATATTTCATGCCAGCTTTTGATATAATTTCTGCTTCTCTAGCATGAAATTTTGCATTTAAAACATTATGTTTAATACCTATTTTTTTTAATTTTTGTGAAATTAATTCTGATTTTTTTATCGAAATAGTTCCAACTAAAATAGGTTGTCCTTTTAAATTTTTTTTTTTAATATCTTTAATTATGGCTTTTATTTTTTCTTTTTTAGTTAAATAGATTAAATCTGGTAAATCTTTTCTAATCATAGGTTTATTAGTAGGTATAACTATTGTATCTAATTTATAGATTTCTTTAAATTCATAAGATTCAGTAATAGCAGTTCCTGTCATCCCAGATAATTTATTATATAATCTAAAATAGTTTTGAAAAGTAATAGATGCTAAGGTTTGATTTTCATTGTTAATTTTTACATTTTCTTTTGCTTCTATTGCTTGATGTAATCCTTCTGACCACCTTCTTCCTTCCATTAATCTTCCAGTATGTTCATCTACTATTATGATTTTATTATTTTTTAATATATAATCTACATTTTTTTTAAAAAGTTTATGTGCTCTTAAAGCAGAAATAATATGATGTAAAATAATAATATTATTACCAGAGTATAAAGATTCGTTTTGATTTATTATTTTTTTTTCTATCAATAATTTTTCTAAAAAAATTAAACCTTTTTCAGTTAAATATGCTTGACGAGATTTTTCATCTATAAAAAAATGTCCTTTTCCTTGAAAGGAATTAGAATCTTCTTGTGATTGATAAATCAATTTCGGTATAATTTTGTTTATTTTTGTATATAGTTTTGAACTATCTTCAGCTGCTCCTGAAATAATTAAAGGAGTTCTAGATTCATCAATAAGTATTGAATCAACTTCATCAATAATAGCATATTGTAAACCACGTTGCATTTTATCAGTATAATTAAAAACCATATTATCTTTCAGAAAATCAAAACCATATTCATTATTAGTACCATAGGTAATATCTGCTTTATAAGCCTTTTTTTTTTCTTTTGATGACATAGATGATATATTAATACCAACAGTTAATCCTAAAAATTCAAATAATTTTTTATTGTTTATAGCGTCACGTTGTGCTAAATAATCATTAACAGTAACAATATGTACTCCTTTTCCATTAAGAGCATTAAGATAAGCTGGTAATGTAGAAGTTAATGTTTTACCTTCTCCTGTTTTCATTTCAGCTACACAATTATTATTTAAAACAATACCTCCTATTAATTGCACATCAAAATGACGCATACCAAATATTCTTTTACTAGTTTCCCTAACTGTAGCAAAAGCTTCTGGTAAAATATTTTCTAAAGAAAAATTATTTTGTAATTGTTCTTTAAAATATAAAGTTTTATTTTGTAATTCAAAATTAGTTAATTTTTCAAATTCTGTTTCCATTTTATTAATAATATTTACAGTTTTTTGAATATTTCGTAAAATACGATCATTATTACTACCAAAAATTTTGGTAAAAATTTTTTTTAACATATCAATACTCTTAATAAAATATACTTGTATAATTAAAAATATTATTTAATGTTTATTTTAACAAAATAAAAAAAACATATATAATTTTTTTTAAAATTTAAAGGATAAATTTATGCGTAATAATAAATTACTACTAATTAATGAAATTTTTCAAAAAAAAAAATATTCATCATATACAAAAATATTATATAATATATATATACATACTAATCTTTTGATAAAAATTGATAAGTTTATAAAAAAAAATTTACCTATAGAGTTACATAACTTATATAATGTAAAAAATTTTAAAAATTATCTTTTAATAATAGAAACATATAATGCTAGTTCCATGATTAGATTTATGTCAGAAAAATCTAATATTTTATATTTTTTAAAAAAAAATATTATCCCTTCTTTAAGAAAGATAGAGATTAAAATCAATCCTCTTTTTTTTAAAAAAAATTTTATGTCTTATAATATTCATAATAAACGTATTATGAAAAAAAATTCATTAAGTAAATATAGTACTAAATTATTATTAAATGTTGCAAAAAAAAGTTCTAAAACTTTAAAAAATAAAATTAAAAAATTTATCAAAATTAAATAATAATAATTTTTTAAATAAAAATTTTTAAAAAAACATTTTATTTAGTTAAATTTAAAATTTTTAGAACTAAATCATAAAAAGATAATCCTATTTTTTTTGCTGCTAATGGATATAAACTATTTGACGTCATTCCAGGAATGGTATTTATCTCTAAAAGTTTAAATTCTTTATTTTTATCTAAAATTACATCTATTCTTCCCCATGTTTGACATTTTACTGCATTCCAAGCACGCAAAATAATATTTTCTAATTCTTTTATTTTATTTTTCTTTAATCCACTAGGGCAAAAGTATTTAGTTGTATTTAAATAATATTTAGCTTGATAGTTATAAAAATCATTAGGATATTCTATTTTTATAGGAGGTAAAATTTTTTTATTTAAAATTCCTACTGTATATTCTTCTCCTTTTACATATTTTTCAATTAAAATATCATCACTATATATAAATGATTTTTCTATCGCATTAAATAGATCATCTACATGATCAATTTTTGAATTACCTAAACTAGAACCATTACAATTAGGTTTAATAAAAACAGGTAAATTTAATTTTAAGATTTTTTTTTCTATTTTTAGATAATTTGATTTTATAAAATCTTTTTTATTTAATAAATAATGAGGATAAATAACTGGTAATCCATACTCATTCCATATAATTTTTGTAAGATATTTATTCATAGTAATTGCTGAAGATAATAAATTACTTCCAGTATAAGGAATTTTAAGATAATCTAATATCCCTTGGATAGTTCCATCTTCACCTCCTTTCCCATGTAGAGATATAAAAATTTTTTTAAACCCATATTTTTTTAGATATAATAATGGGAAATTTATTGGATCTATTCCAATAGCATTAATTCCCGATTTTATTAAAGCTTTTAAAATTGTTTTACCAGATTTTAAAGAAATTTCTCTTTCTGGAGAATTACCTCCAAATAAAACAGCTATTTTTTTTGACATAATTTTTAATTAAAACTTACTATAATTATTATTATTAAATTAATTTTTTAAATTTTTAAAATTATTACTTATTAATAATGATGATATATTATTTATATTACCCGCTCCTTGAAAAATTAATATTTCATTTCCTTTTAATTTTAAATATATATTATTTGCAATATCATAATAATCTGTTAAATTAATAAATTTAGGATTTATTATACCTAATTCTCTTATTTTCTTAGTTAAGAATTCACTATTTGCTTTTTTAATAATATTTTCTCCTGCAGAATAAGTATTTAAAATAAATAATTTATCAACTTTAGATAATATTTGTACAAATTTGTTTAATAAGTTTTTAGTTCTAGAATAACGATGAGGCTGAAAAACCATTACTAATTTTCTATTTGGCCATATTTTTCGAGCTATATTTATAGTTATATTTATTTCAGTAGGATGATGACCATAATCATCAATAATAATTATATTTTTTTTATATTTTATTTTTTGATAAGGTAATATATGTCCTAAAATATCAAATCTTCTTTCAATACCTTTAAATTTTTTTAAAAATTCTATAATCATTATAGGGTCTAAACCAACATAAGACGCTGTAGCAAATGCGGCAATTGAATTTAAAGCATTATGATATCCAGGAATATTTAAATTTATTTCTAAAGATATTTTTTTTTTTTTTTCTAATAAATAAAATCTACTTTTATATCCATTTTGTTGATAATTATATAATTGTAAATCAGCTTCCTTATGGAAGCCATAAGTAATAATATTTTGTTTTAAAAAATTTTTATTTTGTTTTATTAAATTATAATTATGAATATTATCTATACAAATAATAATACATCCATAAAATGGAATTTTTTTTAAAAATTTTAAAAATGTTTTTTTTAAAATTTCAATATTATTTTGATAATAATCTAAATGTTCACTTTCAATATTTGTAATAATATTTATTATTGGATTCAAATATAAAAATGATTTATCACTTTCATCTGCTTCTGCAATAAAATATTTACTTGAACCTAAATAAGCATTTTCTTTAGAGAATTTTAAAAAACCACCATTAACAAATGTTGGATCTAACATAAATAATTTAAATATTTTGTATACTATTGCAGTAGTTGTAGTTTTACCATGACTTCCTGTAATAGTTATTCCATAAAAAAATCTCATTAATTCTGCTAACATTTCCCCTCTACTAATGATAGCAATATTTAATTTTTTAGCTGCAATTAATTCTGGATTATTATTTTTAATAGCACTAGATATAATAATAAGATCTATATTATTTGTAATATTTTTAGCATCATGTTGTAAGTTTATTTTTATATTTAATAAACTTAATTTTTTTATAATAAAATTAGATGATATATCTGATCCACTAATTTTATAACCTTGTTTAACAAGAATTGTTGCAATACCTCCCATTCCAGAACCGCCAATACCAATTAAATATATATAATGAATATTATTCATTTTTGGTATTTTATTTAAATTTTTTTTATTAAACATATTTATAAATTTTATTTTATTTTAAATTAATTAATTTTTATTTTTTTTAATTCTTGATAAATTAATTCTATAGAATTTTTTCTTACTAAATTATATGATCTTTTTGCTATATATGCTATTTTTTTTTTATTTAAAGTTAATATAATATTAGCAATTTTATTAATATCTAAATTATGTTTTTCATATATTTTGGCAATTCCTATTTTTTTTAACTTTATTGCATTAAAATATTGTTGTTTATCTTTATGTTCAAAAGGAATAAAAATAGCAGGTAACCCTATTGTAGTAATTTCAGCTACAGTCATAGCTCCTGATCGACATAATATAATATCAGCCCATTTATATGCTTTATCTATATTTTCTATATGTTCTTTTATAGTTAAATTATAAATTTTGTTTTTTTTATATTCATAATATATTTTTTTAAAATTACCTTTTCCAACTTGATGTAAAATAGATATTTTATTTTTTAGAATTTTTGATAATTTTATTCCTATTTTATTTATTAAATCTGCTCCTTGACTCCCTCCTGTAATTAATAAATGGATAGGTTTATGAATTTTTATAAAAGATCTTTTATATAAAGATAATTTTATAATTTTATTACTTATAGGATTTCCTACTAATACTGCATTATGTAATGTATTAGGATATGCTTGCATTTTTATTGTTGCTATTTTAGATAAAATTTTATTTGTTATTCCAGAAATACTGTTTTGTTCATGTATTATTAATGGAATATTACATAACCAGGCAGCTAAACCACTAGGGCCAGAAATATAACTTCCCATTGTTAAAACTAAATGTGGTTTATATTTTTTATAAATTAAAATTGTTTTATAAGTTGATATAATTAATTTAAGTATAGTAATAATTATTGAAAAAATATTTTTATTTTTAAATCTAGAAAATTTTATTAAATAAATACGTATATTTTTTTTAGGAATAATTTCAGCTTCCATTCTAGATGGAGTTCCTAACCAACGTACTTCCCATCCTTTTTTTATTAATTTATATGCTATATTTAAAGCTGGATTAATATGACCTCCTGTACCTCCAGCTACTATAATAATTTTTTTTTTTTTTTTCATGTTTAAAATATTTTTAATATAAATAAAAAATGTATAAAATTATATATTATTTTTTTTATAAAAATATATTATTTAGAATTATGAAATTTTTTAACTAATCTTATAAATTCTTTACCACGATGTTTAAAATTTTTAAATTGGTCAATACTAGAACAAGCTGGTGATAATAATACAACATCTCCAGCTTTAACTAATTTAATAATTTGTTCTATTCCTTGATATATTGTTTTTACTATTTTTGCTTTAGGATAAAAAGATAATATTTTTTTACTTGATATTCCAAAACAATAAACATTAATATTATTTCTTTTTTGTAAATATTTTTTTAATAAATATAATTCGCAATTTTTATCATATCCCCCTAATAATAACCAAATTCTTTTTTTTTTATATAAATATTTTAATGCTGCTTTAGTACTACTAATATTTGTAGATTTTGAATCATTGATCCAAGTAACTCCATTTTCTATATGAATTATTTGTAATATATGGTCCATATTTAAATAATTACTTATTTCTTGTAAAGAAATTTTTTTAGGAATTTTTAATACATCTGTTACTGCTAATACTGCTAGAGCATTTAAATAATTATGGATACCAATTAATTTTGTTTTATTAAAATTTAAAATTTTTTTATTATTGATTTGTAAATAAATATTTTTTTTAAAATAACATAATGTATATTTACCAGAAAATTCTCCAAAAGTAATATATTTTTTTTTTTGGTCAAAATATTTAGGATAGCATAAAATATTATCTGCATTATATATGCAAATAGAAGCATATTTATAAATACGTAATTTAAAATTACGATATTGTTCCATACCTAACGGATATCGATCCATATGGTCTTGTGAAATGTTTAAAATTATAGCAATATAAATATTTAATTTTTTTATTGTTTCTAATTGAAAACTAGATATTTCTAAAATATAAAAATCTCTTGTAAAAGATAATAAATCTAAAACAGGGTAACCTATATTACCACCAACACTGATATTAAAATTATTTTTTTTCATAATTTTTCCTATCATGTTAGTGACAGTACTTTTCCCATTTGTCCCCGTAATGGCTATTACAGGAGTTTTATTATAACGAGCGAATAATTCTATATCTCCTATTATTTCAATACCTTTTTTTTTTGCTTCTAATAAAAGATTATTAAATATTGATATACCAGGACTTAAAATTATTAATTGTGAATTTAATATCCAGTCTTTTTTTAAGTAACCTAAATGACATGGAACATAAGATGGTATTTTTTTTATAAATTTCGGATAATTACGTGTATCCATAACAGAAGGTATAATATTTTTCTTTAAAAGAAAATTTAAACATGATATACCTGTTAATCCTAATCCAATAATAAGTATTTTTTTATTCATTTTTAAATTTTTTATATTATTATAATTAAAGAAAATAACACTAATATTAATGAAATAATCCAAAATCTAATAATAATACAAGGTTCTGTAATCCCTTTTAACTCATAATGATGATGTAAAGGAGCCATTAGAAAAAAACGTTTTTTGTTGTATTTAAATTTAATTACTTGAATTATTACAGAAATTGATTCTAGTATAAATACTCCACACATTATAAGAAATAAAAATTCTTGTCTTATTAAAATTGCTATTATAGATATAATACAACCTAATGATAAAGATCCTACATCTCCCATAAAAATTTTGGCAGGATAAGTATTATACCATAAGAATCCTAATCCAGACCCAACAATAGCTAAACATATAATTATTAATTCTTTTGCATTTTTTATATAAATAAAATTAAAATATTTAGAAAGATATATATCTCCTGAAAAATAACATAATATAGCTAATCCTAAAGAAATAAAAATAATAGGCATTATTACTAAACCGTCTAATCCATCAGTTAAATTTACAGAATTACTAATTCCTACAATTATAAAATAAGAAATAATTAAATATAAAATATAATTCAAATTATATTTAATTACTTTATTTATAAAAGGTATACTAAATTGTATATATAATTTTTCTGTATTATTTAGATAAATAAATGATACTACTGCAATAGTACATATTGATTGGAAAAAAAATTTTTTAAAAATAGATAATCCTATAGAATTATTTAAAATTATTTTGTAAAAATCATCTATAAATCCAACTACTGAATATAGTATCATTATAAGTAATGAATAAAAAATATATTTATTTGTTAAATCTGAACAAAAAATAACAGATAATATAATTGCTAATAATAATATTATTCCACCCATGGTAGGTGTTTTGTTTTTAGTAAAATGTGTAATAGGTCCATTTTTTCGAATAATTTGAGAAATTTTTTTTTTATTAAAATAATTAATAAAAAATGGACTTAAAAAAAAAGTAATTATAAAAGATATAAAAAAAACCATTATAAAACGAATTTTAAAATTTATTGAAAATAAATCTAAATTTTTTAAAAAAAATTGTAGATATTTAAATAATATTAATAACATTTTAATTTCTCCAATAAAATATTAATTAATATTTCCATTTTATTATTACGTGATCCTTTAAATAAAATTGTATAATTTTTTAATTTTTTTATTATTAAAAATAATTTGTTTATTAATTTTGTTTTATTTATAAAATGTTTTGCATTTATATTATTTTCAGTAATATATTTACTATATTTTCCAAAACTAAAAATATAATCTATATTAGTTTGTAAAATTAAATTTTTAATTTTTTTATGAAAGTATATTGTATACATTCCTAGTTCTAACATATCTCCAATAATTAAAATTTTAGTACTTTTAAAATTTTGAAGAATATTAATTGCTATAATTACAGAATTAGGATTTGCATTATATGTATCATTAATAATTAATTTATTGTTATCAATAATAATTGGAAACATTCTTCCGGGAACAGGTCTAAAATATTTTAATCCATTAGCAATTTCTTTTAACGAACATCCTATAGAAAAAGATAATGCAGCAGATGCTAATGCATTATTAATATTGTGAATTCCTCCTCCTATTAAAAATAATTTAATTAATATTTCTCCAATAGGAGAAATTAAAGTAAATATAATTTTATGAGAGAAAATTTTTATATTTTTTGTAAAAAAATTAGTTTTTTTATTATATAAAGAAAAAGTTAAAATATTATAATTATTTGTTAAATGTTTTAAAATTTTTTTTTGATTAATATCATCATAATTAAAAATAGCAGTTCCTTTGTTTGTTAAATAATTAAAAATACTAATTTTACATTTAATAATATTTTTTAATGATTTGAATCCTTCTAAATGTGCTTCTGATATATTATTAATTATTGCAATATTAGGTTTAACTAAACTTGTAGAATAAGAAATATCATTAATTTGATTTCCTCCTATTTCAATTACTGCACACTGATGTTTATTTGTCATATTTAATAACGTTAAAGGAATACCAATATGATTATTCATATTTTTTTTAGTAAAAATAATTTTATATTTTTTCTTTAAAATAGATATTGTCATTTCTTTTACTGAAGTTTTACCTGATGATCCTGTGATTCCTATTACAGGATTATTAAATTGTGTTCTTTTCCATAAACCTAATTGACCTAATGCTAAAATAGTATCAGATACTATAATTTGAGAAATATTAATATCAAAAAATTTATTTACTAATATAGCTAATGCTCCATTTTGAATAGCTTCTGTAATAAAAGAATGACCGTCATATTTTTTGCCATGAATAGCAATAAAAATACAATTTTTTTTAATTTTTTTACTATTTATAGTAAAATTCAATATTTTAATATTATTACCAATTAATACTCCATTAACTATTTTTGATAATTTTTTTAAACTAATTAATTTATTCATATTTATTTTTTAGTATATTTTGGATAGTATGAAAATCTGAATAATTTAAAATCTTATTACCAATAATTTGATAATTTTCATGACCTTTACCTGCTACTAAAATTGTATCTTTTTTGGAAGCATTATATATTGCATAAGAAATTGCTTTAATTCTATCAATAATAATATATATATTACTTGATATATTACATCCTTTTTTTATATCTTTAATTATATTATTTATATTTTCTGTTCTAGGATTATCAGTAGTTAAAATGACATTTTCAGCATATTTAGTAGCTATATATCCCATTATTTTTCTTTTCCCTATATCTCTTTCACCTCCACAACCAAAAATACACCATATTTTACCATAAGTAATTAATCTTATAGTTAATAAAATATTTTTTAATGAATCAGGACTATGAGCATAATCAATTATTATATTAGAATATTTTTTTTTAAAAAAAATTTTTTCCATACGTCCTTTAACAGGTTTTATTTTAGATGCTGTTTTTAACAATTTTTGTAAAGGATAATTTAAACTTAATAAAGCAGCCATACTTAAAATAATATTTATAACATTAAATTTACCTATTAAATTTATTTTTATTTTGCCATTACCCCAACTAGAATTAAATAAGATAATTGTTTGATCAGATAAATAAGTTATTTTTTTTATATAAATAAATATATTAGATTTATATAGTTTTTTTTTAGTAGTAACTGTGATTACATCAGATAATTTTTTAAACCATTTAAATCCAATATTATCATCAATATTTATAATTTTTTTTTTTACCTTATGAGTAGAAAAAAAACTCCATTTGGATAATTCATAATTATTCATATTATGATGATAATCTAAGTGATCTCTAGTTAAATTTGTAAAGATCCCAATAGTAAAAAATATATCATATACTCTATATTGTTTTAATCCATGAGAAGAAATTTCCATTATTATAATATTTGCTTTTTTTTTTACAAAATTTTTTAATGTAGATTGTATTTTTATTGCAGAATCTGTTGTATTTTTAGTTTGAGTTAATTTATTACTAAAACCATTACCAATAGTACTTAAAACAGCTGGATTACCTCCTAATAATTTAATCCATTGCATTAGAAAATGAGTTATGCTTGTTTTCCCATTAGTTCCAGTAATTCCTATAACAGGTATTTTTTTACTTGGATGATCATATAATAATCCTGCAAAATATGAAATATATTTATTTAAATTAAATAAATAAATAATAGGTATTTTATTTTTAAAAATAATTCTAGAAGAAGATATTTTGTTATCTGAATATGCTAATATAGCAATAGCACCATTTAATATAGCATCTTTAATAAAATTTCTACCGTTATTTTTATGTCCTTTCAATGCTACAAAGAGACAATTTTTCCCTTTAATTTTTCTACTATCTAAAACTATTCTGTTTATTAGAATATTTTTAATCAGATTATTTTTTATATATTTATTTAATAGTTTTTGTAAACTTAATAAAGAAGATGTCAATGCTTTTAATCCTTAATTTAAAAAATTTTTGAAAATAAAAGAATAAGTTATTTTTTTAGATTTTTTCTGCAATACGTAATGTTGCACTTCTTGATCTGGGATTTTTAAAAATTTCTTTTTTACTAGGAAAAATTCTATTAATAATTTTTAATTGTTTTTTCTCTTTTTTATAAAAATTATTTATTTCTATTTCAGTTAGAGGTAATTTATGATAAATACTTTTTTTATATAAAATACTATGTTTTTTTATAAAATACTTAACAATTCTATCTTCTATAGAATGAAAACTAATAATTGATAAAATACCTCCTTTTTTTAATAATTTTAATGAGTTTTTTAAAGCTTTTTTTAATTCTTTTGTCTCTTTATTTAAAAAAATTCTTATTGCTTGAAAAGATCTTTTTGCTGGATGTTTAAATTTATTATTTTTATTAATAGAACATATTAAATTAGATAAATCTTGAGTATTATTTAATTTTTTATGTATAATATACTTTTTGATATAATATGCTATTTTTTTATGATATTTTTCTTCACCATACTTTTTTAATATTTCAGATAATTTTTTTTCATTTATATTTTTTAATAAATTAAAAGCTGTTTCTTTTGTTCTTTGATTTATACGCATATCTAATGGTCCATTAGACATATAAGAAAAACCTCTTTGGGAATTATTTAATTGAAATGAAGAAATTCCTAAATCAAATAATATTCCATCTATTTTACCTATTTTAGTATTTAAAATAGATTTTAAATTTGAAAAATTATCATTAAGATAGATGATTCTATCATCTATAATTTTATGTTTTAAAATTGTTTTTATGTCACAATCTACTGCATAAATTCGTCCATAATTTCCTAATTTAGATAAAATTAACTTTGTATGCCCCCCACAACCATAAGTAGCATCTATATATATTCCATTACTTTTAATTTTTAAACTATTAATAGATTCTTTTAATAAAACCGGTATATGACTCATTATATGATATATAATTAAATTAATTTCTATGTAATTTATATATTATATTATATAATATAAATACAATTTATATATATTTTTTAAAATGTTTCTCAAAAAAATTTTATTAAATTTTAAAAGGTATAATTATGATGGAATGTCAAAATTTAAAAAGTACTACTTTAAAAAAAAAAAGATATCATATACAAACATATTTTAGAAGAGTATATGGATGGATGTCTTGTGGGTTATTATTAACAGCATTTGTCGCTTGGTATATAACTAATACATTACCAATAATAAATTATTTATTAAATAATAGATTTTTTTTATTAGGATTATGTTTTTTACAATTTGGATTAGTTTTGATTATGTCTAATCTATTAAATAGATTATCAGGTAAAACATTAACTACATTATTTATGTTTTATTCCGCTTTAACAGGATTAACAACAGCAGGAATATTTTCTGTATATAATAACAATACAATTTTTACAGCTTTTATAACTACATCATTAATGTTTTTATCTATGTGTTTTTGGGGATATTTCACTAAAAAAGATTTAAGTTATTTAGGAAATATTATTCTAATGGGGATATTTGGAGTAATTATAGCATCATTTATAAATTTTTGGTTACAAAATAATTTTTTATTATCAATAATAAATTATATTGGTGTAGTTTTTTTTACATTATTAATAGCATATGATACTCAGAAATTAAAAGGTATTGCAAAACAAATTAGTTTAAATATAAACGATAAAGATAATTTAAGAAGATATGCTATTTTAGGGGCACTTATGTTATATTTAGATTTTATTAATTTATTTTTTATAATATTAAATATTATTAATAATAATGAAAATAATGAAAATAATGATGATAAATAACTAATAGTAATAATTACTATATAAACTATTAAAATTATCAATTATTTTTCTTATCTTATTTGTTTTAAATAAAATTTTATTTAGGTAAAGTATTTTTTTTAAAATAAAAAATATTAAAAAGTAGTTAAATATGTCTACACCTATGATGAAGCAATATTTCAAATTTAAAAAACAATATCCTAATATTCTATTATTTTATAGATTAGGAGATTTTTATGAGATGTTTTTTGAGGATGCAAAAAAAGCATCAAAATTATTAAATATTGTATTAACTAAAAGAGGTAAATTAAATGGAAAGCCGATTCCTATGGCAGGGATACCAGTTAATAGTATACAAAATTATTTATCAAGATTAATTAAATTAGGAGAATCTATAGCTATTTGTGAGCAAATAGAAAAAAAAAATATATCTTCTAAAAATAAAATTTTAAATAGAAAAATAGTTAGAATTATTACTCCAGGAACAGTTAGTGATGATATTTTATTAAATAATAATATTGATAATTTATTAGGATCAATATATCAAGATATAAAATTGGGATTTGGTTATGCTACATTAAATATTAGTTCTGGGGATTTTAGAATTATGGAAAATAAAGATATTAATATAATTGCAGGAGAATTACAAAGAACAAATCCAAAAGAATTATTATATTCTGAAAATTTTCAAAGTATAGATTTATTAAAAAAAAGAAATTGTCTTAGACGTAGACCATTATGGGAATTTGATATAGATACCGCAATACAACAATTAAATATGCAATTTAAAACTAAAAATTTAAAAAGTTTCGGTATTGAAAAATCATTGTTAGCTATTAGAGCAGCAGGATGCTTAATCCAATATGTTAAAGATACACAAAAAGTATATTTACCTCATATCAATAATATTTATTTAAAAAATAATAATAATGAAATTATTATGGATGAAAATACTCGTAAAAATTTAGAAATTATTAATAGTATTTCAGGTGATAAAAATAATACTTTAATTAAAATATTAGACTATACAACAACTAATATGGGAAGCCGTTTATTAAAAAGGTGGTTAAATAACCCAACACGTGATATAAAAATCATTTTAAATAGACAAAAAAATATTTCTGTTTTACAAAAATATTTTTTAGATTTTCAAAAAATATTATTAAAAATTAGTGATATTGAAAGAATTATTGCTAGATTAGCTTTAAAAACTGCAAAACCTAATGATTTAGTGTCTTTAAGACAAACATTAAATTATTTACCTAAAATTCATAAAATTTTTCAGAAAATTAATAATTGTGAAATAAAATTAAAAATCCTAAATTTAGGACTTTTATCTCCGTTAAAAGAATTATTAGAAAAATCTATAAAGAAACATCCTGCTTTATCCCTAAAAGAAGGAAATGTTATAGCTATTAACTATAATTCAGAATTAGATAAATTAAGAGAATTATCTAATGATTCAAATAAATATTTATTATTTATAGAAAATCAAGAACGTAATTTATTAAAAATAGAAAAATTAAAAATAGGGTATAATACAATTCATGGGTATTATATTCAAATTAACAAAAGTTATAAAAATAACTTACCTAATAAATATATTCAAATTCAAACTTTAAAAAATTTTAAAAGATATACTATTCCAGAATTACAAAAATATCAAAAAAACATTCTTTTATCTAAAGAAAAACTCTTAAATTTAGAAAAATATTTATATAATAAATTATTTAATTATATTAATCCTTTTTTAAAAAATTTACAAAAAATATCATTATATTTATCTGAATTAGATGTATTATGTAATTTAGCTGAAAGATCTCTAACTTTAAATTATACATGTCCTATAATTAGTAAAAAAATAGGAATATCATTAATTAATTCTAGACATCCTGTTGTTGAACATATTATAAAATCATCTTTCATAGCTAATAATGTTATATTAACTGATAAATACAATATGTTATTAATAACAGGTCCTAATATGGGTGGAAAAAGTACTTATATGAGACAAATAGCATTAATTGTATTAATGACTTATATAGGTAGTTACATTCCTGCAGATAAAGCTATTATAGGTCCTATAGATAGGATATTTACAAGAATAGGATCTACAGATAATATTGCGTTTGGATTATCTACTTTTATGGTAGAAATGATAGAAACTGCAAATATTTTAAGAAATGCAACCAAAAAAAGTTTAGTATTAATGGATGAAATAGGTAGAGGAACATCTACTCATGATGGTTTAGCTATAGCATGGGCTTGTGCAGAAAATATTGCTCAAAAAATTAAATCACTTACTTTATTTGCAACTAATTATATTGAATTAACAAACTTAAAAACTAAAAATAAAAGTATAAAAAATATGTATTTTGATGCAGTCGAAATCAATAATTCTATTGTCTTTTTATATAAAATTAAAAATGGATCAATTAATAAAAATTATGGTTTATTCGTAGCATCTTTAGCTGGTCTTCCTAAAGAAGTTATTAATCAAGCAAAAAAAAAAATTAAGCAATTAGAAAATTATAATATTTAAATTTTTTTTAAAAATATTATTTTAAAACATAAAGTATAAAAATTTACTTTTTAATAAAAAAAATTCTATTACATAAGTAAGTATAAATTATAGAAATTTATATTATAAATTAGTGTATATTTTTATGATTTTATACATTTAATTATTTGAATTATATATTAGAATACATAAATAACAAATTTATAACTTATAAAACATAAGTTAAAAGGATATTTATTTACATGAATTTTTTTGCTAAAGAAATAAAATTAATTAATATTGAAGAAGAATTAAAAAATTCTTATTTAGATTATGCAATGTCAGTTATAATAGGGAGAGCCTTGCCAGATGTAAGAGATGGATTAAAACCAGTACATAGACGTATATTATACGCTATGTATATATTAGGAAATACATGGAATAAATCTTATAAAAAATCAGCAAGAATAGTAGGAGATGTAATAGGAAAATATCATCCTCATGGAGATAATGCAGTTTATGATACAATTGTAAGATTAGCACAAAATTTTTCATTAAGATATCCATTAATAAAAGGACAAGGTAATTTTGGTTCTATTGATGGAGATTCTGCAGCAGCTATGCGTTATACTGAAATAAAAATGTCTAAAATTTCTCAAGAAATTATTAGTGATTTAGAAAAAAATACAGTAAATTTTTTATCTAATTATGATGGTACAGAGAAAATACCTGAAATAATGCCTACAAAAATACCTAATTTATTAATAAATGGATCATCTGGTATAGCAGTTGGTATGACAACTAATATTCCTCCACATAATATTAATGAAGTGATTAATGCCTGCTTAGCTTATATTAAAAATAATACTATTAATATTAAAGAATTAATGAATTATATTCCTGGTCCTGATTTTCCTACTGCAGGGATTATTTATGGTATTGATGAAATTGAAAATGCATATAATACAGGTAAGGGAAAAATTTTTATTAGAGGACGTATTAAAACTATTAAAGATAAAAAACAAAAATACAAAAAAATCATAATTTATGAACTTCCTTATCAGGTAAATAAATCTAAATTAATAGAAAAAATAGCTTATTTAATAAAAGAAAAAAAAATTAAAGGAATTAAAACTTTAAGAGATGAGTCAGATAAAGACGGAATTAGAATTTTAATTAAAATAAAAAAAGATATATCTATTAATGTATTATTAAATAATTTATATAAATTAACACCTTTACAAACTACTTTTAGTATAAAAATGGTTTCTTTATATAAAGGAAAACCTACATTAATGTCTTTAAAAAGTATTATTGAAGCATTTATTTCTCACAGACGTGAAATAGTAATAAGAAGGACAAATTATGAAATAAATAAAGCACGTAATAAAGCACATATTTTAGAAGGATTAATAGTAGCTTTATTAAATATAAAAGAAATTATTAAAATTATCCGTTCTTCTAAAATAGAAGAAAATATAAGAAATAAAATTGCTTTACAAGCTTGGAAAATTCCAAATATATTCCAAATATTTAATTTACAGGAGAAAAAAACATTAAATATTTATTTGACTAATTCTAATTTAATAAAATTTAATGAAAATTATCATTTTAGTTATACACAAATTATAGCTATTTTAGAATTAAAATTAAATAAATTAACAAATTTAGAACATAAAAAATTATGTATAGAATATGAAAATTTAATATATAAAATATCGAATTTAATGAAAATAATTGAAAATTATGAATACTTAATGAAAGTAATATACGATGAATTAGTTTTAGTAAAAAAAGAATTTGGAGATCAAAGAAAAACAGAAATTATTTTAAATAATCATAATAATTCCATAATTCAAAAAAAAGATTTAATTAATCATGAAAAAGTTATTATTACCTTATCTTATCAAGGATATATTAAATATCAAAAAATTACTGAATATAATTTACAACATAGAGGGGGAAGAGGCAAAATAGCTGTAAAATTGAAAGAAAATGATTTTATATATAAAATATTAATAGCATATACTCATGATCAAATTTTATGTTTTTCTAATAAAGGATATTTATATTGGTTAAAAGTATATGACATACCTGAAGCTAATAGATATGCAAAAGGAAAACCTATTATAAATTTTATTCCTTTAAAAAATAATGAAATTATTAATACTTTTATTGTAATAAGTAATAATACAAATTATTCTGATTTAATTATGGCAACTTCACAAGGGAAAATAAAAAAAACAAATTTAAATAAATTTAATAAACCAAGATCTAATGGAATTATTGCAATAAAATTAAAAAAAAATGATACTTTAATAGGTGTCTCTCTTATTAAAAAAAATGATGTAATTATGTTATTTTCTTCTTTAGGTAAAGTAGTTAAATTTAATGAATCACAAATTAAATCAATAGGAAGGAACACAATAGGTGTAAAAGGTATTAGTTTTTCAAATAAAAAAAAAGATTATGTAGTTTCATTAATAGTATTAAATCATAAATTTCAAAAAAACATTTTTACCATAACAGAGAATGGATATGGAAAATGCACTAATAATCAAAAATTTCCTATAAAATCTAGAGCTACAAAAGGAATTATATCTATGAAAATTAATAAAAGAAATGGAAAATTAGTAGGATCTTTAAAAGTAACAAATAATGATCAAGTAATTATAATTACTAATATGGGTACATTAATACGTATTAATATATCCGAAATTTGTATTGTTGGGCGTAATACAAAAGGTGTAATTATAATTAAAACAAAATTTAATGAAAAAGTTATTGGATTACAAAAAATTTAAAAAATTTTTTATAATTTTTTCTATTTTAAGTAATTTTAAAAAAATCTTTAAATTTTAAAATTTTATCTGTTTTTTCCCATGAAAAAATATTTCTACCAAAATGACCATAAGATGCAGTTTTTTTATATATCGGTTTTAATAAATCTAACATTTTTATTAAATGAAAAGGTCTTAAATCAAAAATTGTTTTAATAAATGCAGTTATTTTTTTATCAGATACTTTTCCAGTACCAAATGTATTTATCATTATTGAGATTGGTTTAGCAATACCAATAATATATGAGATTTGGATTTCACATCGTGAAGCTAAAGATGATGCTACTATATTTTTAGCTATATAACGAGCAGCATAAGCAGCTGATCTATCTACTTTTGATGGATCTTTACCAGAAAATGCTCCTCCTCCGTGTCTAGCCATACCCCCATAAGTATCTACAATAATTTTTCTTCCAGTTAGGCCGCAATCTCCAACAGGGCCGCCAGTAATAAAACTCCCAGAAGGATTAATAAAAAATTTTGTTTTTTTATTTATCCATTTTTTAGGTAAAATAGGTTTAATAATTTCTTCCATAATAGCTTCTTCTAATTTTTTAAATGAAATTTGCTTAGAAATTTGTGTTGATAAAACTACAGAATCTATATCAATAATTTGATTATTTTTATATTTAAAAGTAATTTGACTTTTTGCATCTGGTTCTAACCATGATAAAATTTTTTTCTTTCTAACTGATGCTTGTTGATACATTAATTTATGTGCATATATAATAGGAGCAGGCATAAACACATCTGTTTCATTATTTGCATAACCAAATACAAATCCTTGATCTCCTGCTTTTTGATTAGCTTTATCAGAATTAGATGTTATACCTTTATTAATATCTTTCGATTGTTTACTAATAATATTTAGTATTGTACACGTATCTGCATCAAATCCTTTATTAGGATTAGTGTATCCAATTTCTTTGATTGTTTTTCTAGTTATTTTTTCTATATTAATTTTAGCTTTTGTTGTTATTTCACCTCCAATTAATACTATATTATTTTTAATATATGTTTCACATGCGACACGTGCATCAATATCTTGTTCAATTATTTTATCTAAAATAGCATCAGAAATTTGATCTGCTATTTTATCAGGATGTCCTTCTGATACAGATTCTGAAGTAAATAAATACTCTGTCATTAATATAACCTTTTATTTTTAATAAAAATAAACTAATTATATTAGTATATATTCAAATAAAATAAAATAAATATAAAAATTAAAATTTTAATAAATTTTATTTTTTTAAAATTTTAAAATTATAAAAATAGATTTTAAAATATTTTACGTATATATTTCTTTATATAAATAATTTTTTTAAAAAAATGTTTTATTTAAGTTTTAGGAGTAATTTATATTATGCCTTCTAGAAGAGATCTTGCTAATGCTATTAGATTTTTAAGTATAGATGCTATAGAAAATTCTAAATCAGGTCATCCTGGAGCCCCAATGGGAATGGCCGATATAGCAGAAGTACTTTGGCGCAATTATTTAAATCATAATCCTAATAATCCAACCTGGATTAATCGTGATAGATTTATATTATCCAATGGTCATTGTGTTATGTTAATTTATAGTTTATTACATTTAACTGGATATAATTTAACAATTTCTGATTTAAAAAAGTTTAGAAAATTAAATTCAAAAACTCCCGGGCATCCTGAATTTAGATGTACTCCTAATATTGAAACTAGCACTGGCCCATTAGGTCAGGGATTAGCTAATGCTGTTGGTATGGCTATAGCTGAAAAAACATTATCTTCACAATTTAACAGATCCAATTATAATATTATTAATCATTATACCTATGTTTTTTTAGGTGATGGTTGTTTAATGGAAGGTATTTCTCATGAAGTATGTTCTTTAGCTGGAACATTAAAATTAAAAAAATTAATAGTTTTTTACGATAATAATGGTATTTCTATAGATGGAAATGTTAAAGGATGGTTTAGTGATAATACTAAAAAAAGATTTGAAGCTTATGGTTGGAATGTTATATCAAATATAGATGGACATAATTTTAAAAAAATAGAAAAAGCTATTAATCAAGCAAAATCTTTAAAAGAAGAAAAACCTTCTTTATTAATTTGTAATACAATTATTGCTTTTGGTTCACCTAATAAATCAGGAAAAAATATTTCACATGGTGCTCCTTTAGGTAAAGAGGAAGTTATTTTAACAAGAAAAAATTTAAATTGGAATTATAAACCTTTTGAAATTCCTTTAGACATTTATAAAAAATGGGATGCGAAAAAAATAGGTAATATAAAAGAATCTAGATGGGAAAATATGTTTAAAAAATATTGTCATAAATTTCCTATTTTAGCTAAAGAATTTAAAAGAAGGATTAATAATCTTCTTCCCCAAAATTGGAATACTGAAATAAATAAATTTATTTATAAATTAAATAATGTTAATACTAATTTCTCAACAAGAGAATCATCTAAATATATTTTACAAAAATATTCTAAATTATTACCAGAATTAATAGGAGGTTCTGCAGACTTATCTAGTAGTAATTTAACTATTTTAAAAAATTCTAAACCAATTAATAAATTTAAAAATGGAAATTATATTTATTACGGAGTAAGAGAATTTGGTATGATGGCAATTGCAAATGGAATCTCTTTATATAAGGGTTTTATTCCTTATACAGCTACTTTTTTAGTTTTTTCAGATTATTGTCGTAATGCTATAAGAATGGCTGCTTTAATGAAAATTAGAAATATAATGATTTATACTCATGATTCTATTGGTTTAGGTGAAGATGGCCCAACACATCAACCAATAGAACAATTATCTAGTTTAAGACTCATTCCTAATATAAGTATTTGGCGCCCATGTGATAAAATTGAAACAGCCATATCATGGAAAATTAGTATTGAAAATGTATATAAACCAACTATCTTGATTTTATCAAGACAGAACTTACCTACGCAAAAAAGAAATAAAAAACAAATATCATTTATTTCATATGGAGCATATATTTTAAAAGATTGTTTAGATAAAAACCCACAAATCATATTAATAGCTACTGGTTCAGAAGTAGAATTAGCTATTAAAGTATATAAAAAATTATCTTTCTTAAAATATAAAGTCAGAGTAATATCAATGCCATCTACTGATACTTTTGATAAACAAAAAAAAGAATATCAAAATTATATTTTACCTAAACATATTAAAAATAGAATAGCTATTGAAGCTGGTTCTAAAGATTTTTGGTATAAATATGTAGGTTTAAAGGGTATTGTAATAGGTATAAATAAATTTGGATGTTCTGGATCTTCGGAAAAATTATTTCAAAAATTTGGTTTTACAGTTGAAAATATTATTTTAAAAATAAAAAAAACCTTTAAAATTATATAATTAATTATTTTTAAATTTTTTATGGTATAGGATTAATTATTTATGTTAAGTATTGCAAATTTAAATATTAAAAATAAAATTTTGTTAATAAGATCAGATTTTAATGTACCTTTAGATAAAAATGGTAATATTACTTCTGATACTAGAATTAGATTGTCATTACCAACTATAAAATATGCTTTAGAAAAAAAATCTAGAATTATTTTAGCTTCTCATTTAGGGAGACCTATTGAAGGAAAATATAACCCTTTTTTTTCTTTAAAAAAAATTGCTATATTTTTGGAAAAAATTTTAAATCATAAAGTTGTTTTAAAAAAAAATTATTTAAACGGATGTAATTTTAAAAATAATGAAATTATTCTTTTAGAAAATGTACGATTTAATCTCGGAGAGAAAAATAATAATAAAAAATTATCTAAAAAATACGCATCTTTATGTGATATATTCGTAATGGATGCATTTGCTACTGCACATCGTATGCATTCATCTACTTATGGGGTAATAAATTTTGCTAAAAAATCTTGTGCAGGATTTTTATTATTAAATGAAATAAAAAACTTAAATAAATTTTTAAATAATCCTATAAAACCTATAATTTCTATTATAGGTGGATCTAAAATATCTACAAAATTTAATATTTTAAAAAAATTATGTGAATTATCAGAAAAAGTTATTGTAGGAGGAGGAATAGCAAATACGTTATTATCATTAAATAATGATATTGGAAGTTCATTATATGAACCTAATGCAGTTTTATTGGCTCAGAAAATAAGTAAAAAATACAAAAATATAATTATTCCTATTGATTGTGTGGTTAGTACATCTATTAATGATGAATCTTTAATAAGAAATACAAATATTAATAATATATTAAAAAATGAAAAAATTCTTGATATAGGTAATAAAACTATAAATAGTATTAAATACGAATTAAAAAAAGCTGGAACCATATTATGGAATGGGCCTATTGGAGTTTTTGAATTTAAAAAATTTAGAAAAGGAACTGAAATTATTATTAAAACTATTATAAATAGTAATGCTTTTTCTATTGTAGGTGGTGGAGATACTTTAGCTGCAATAGAATTATTTAGTTCTTTTGATAGAATTTCTTATATTTCTACAGGTGGAGGATCTTTTTTAAAATATATAGAAGGAAATAAATTACCTGTTATATCTATATTAGAAAATATTTCATAACGTTTTATTTAAAAAAAATAAAATTGTTAAAAATTAAAATTTTAATAGGATTAAAATATATATTATGTCTAAAATTTTAAATTATATAAAACCTGGTGTTGTTGTTGGTCATGATTTACAAACCATATTTAAAATAGCAAAAGAAAATAAATTTGCTTTACCAGCTGTTAATTGTATTGGTACTGATTCTATTAATATAGTTTTAGAAACTGCAGCAAAGGTAAGATCTTCAGTTATTATTCAATTTTCTAATTCAGGAGCTTCTTTTATTGCAGGTAAAGGATTACAAATGATAAATCCTAGACTAGCTCCTGTTATTGGCGCTATTTCTGGGGCTAAACATGTTCATAAAATTGCTAAATATTATGGTATTCCAGTTATTTTACATACTGATCATTGTCCAAAAAATAAATTATCTTGGATTGATAATTTATTAGATGAAAATGAAAAATATTATTTAATACATAAAAAATCTTTATTCTCATCTCATATGATAGATCTTTCTAGAGAATCAATTAAAAATAATATTGAAATTTGTAGTCATTATTTAAAAAGAATGTCAAAAATGCAAATGACATTAGAAATAGAATTAGGATGTACAGGTGGAGAAGAAGATGGTATTGATAATAGTAATATGACTAAAAAATCATTATATACTGATTCTTATGACATTAATTATGCCTATGAAAAACTAAAACCAATTAGTTCTCAATTTATAATTGCTGCATCTTTTGGAAACGTACATGGAGTATATCAAACAGGTCATGTAAAATTATTACCAAAAATTTTAAAAGATGCTCAAAAGTTTATCAGTAAAAAACATAATATCCCCAATAATGCTATAAATTTTGTATTTCATGGAGGTTCAGGGTCTTCATTATTAGAAATTAAAGAATCTATTAATTATGGTGTTGTTAAAATGAATATTGATACAGATACTCAATGGGCTACCTGGGAAGGTGTATTAAATTTTTATAAAAAATATGAAAAATATTTACAAACACAACTTGGGAATCCAGAAGGATTTAATAAACCAAATAAAAAATATTATGATCCTAGATCATGGATTAGAGCATCTCAAATTTCTATGAAAAAAAGATTAGAAAAAACATTTAAAGAATTAAATGCAATTAATATATTATAAAAAATAAATTATTTTAATTATAAAAATCAGTATAAATTATTTCATAGAATGGATTATAAAATATGAATAAATTTACTAGTGTATTAGATTTTATAAAATTGTGGATTTTTCAAAATAGAGTTTTTATTTTATATCAATGTGAACATTTTGTTTTGGCAGGTATGATTTTATTTTTTGGATTATGGGGAGTAAAAATTGTTACTAAAACTACAAGAAATGTTTTTACTATTAGAAATATAGATCCAATTACCACTGGATTTCTTACAAATATTTTTAAATATAGTTTAACTATATTTGTCATAGTTAGTGCATTAAGTAGTATAGGATTAAAAACATCATCAATTTTTGCTGCTTTTGGAACTATTGGTTTAGTAATAGGTTTAGCATGGCAAAGTGCTTTATCAAATTTAGCATCAGGATTATTAATTATTACATTCCGTATTTTTAAAGTTGGAGATTATATTAATATAGGTAATGTAACTGGAAAAATTACTAATGTTGAAATTTTTTGTACTCTTTTTAAAACATTTGATGGAACTATTATCTCTGTTCCTAATGGTAAAATACTTACAGAGAATATAATAAACTTTTCTAAATCTAATGAATATCGAAATAAAATTACTTTAGGTATTGCGCGAAATTTAATACAAAAAGACATTAATATAATTAAAAAAATTTTATTAGATACTGTTTCAGTAAATGATAAAATAATAAAAAATTCGATTGTTAATATTATTGTTGATGAAATTACTAATAATTCTATTAATTTTACTGTTTTTTTTTGGATTAATGATTTTATAAATAAAAAAGAAATTTGTTCAGATTTAATTAATATTTTAAAAAATAATTTAGAATTATATGAAAAATCATGCGTATTATGGATTAATAATGATTAATATAATTTTTTTTAAAATAAATTATACGGTGCGAACGGGATTTGAACCCGTGACCCCCGGCGTGACAAGCCGGTATTCTAACCAACTGAACTATCGCACCATCAGACTATTATGGTATATTTAATATTTTAAATTGTCAATTTTTTATTTATTTTTATTTTCCCATAAAGAAAAACCATATTTATTTTTAATTAAATTTAATTGTAATTGGTGTAATTTTAATTCTTTTTTAGAAGCGTTTATAACTAATGTTTTTTTTATTTTTGATTTTGCATTTAAAAATTTTATTTTATTTTTAAAAATACTATTTTTTTCTTTTAAAAATTCTAATTGAAATGAATTTTGTTTAGTTGTCATAAATAAAAAAATATGAGCTAATAATTTTGCATCTAATAAAGCTCCATGTAAATTACGTTTACTTATATTAATATTAAATCTATTACATAATGAATTTAACGAATTTCTTTTTCCGGGAAAAATATTACGAGCTATTTTAAGTGTATCTGTTATTATGCAAATATCTTCAATTTTAGGTGTTTTTTTTTTTAATAATGATAATTCATAATTTAAAAAATTAATATCAAATTGAGCATTATGAATAATAAGTTCTGCACCTTTAATAAAATTAAGAAAATTATCTAATATATCAGAAAAAATAGGTTTTTTAGATAAAAATTTATTAGAAATACCATGAATACTAAATGCTTCTTTACTTATAATTTTTTGTGGATTTATATATGTATGAAAATAATTTTGAGTAATATTACGATTAATTATTTCGATAATACCTATTTCTATAATACGATGTCCTATATAATAGGGATAAGATAAATTCATTCCTGTTGTTTCTGTGTCTAAAACTACTTGACGTATATTAGTTTTTTTCATATTTGTTATATAAATAATATAAATTTTAATAAAATTATATGTATAAAAATATAAATATTTTTACTGATGGTTCTTGTCTATATAATCCTGGACCTGGAGGTTGTGCTGCTATATTACAATATCATAAATATGAAAAAATTTTAACTAAAGGTTTTTTTTTTACAACTAATAATAGAATGGAATTAATGGCTTCTATTATTGCATTAGAATCTTTAAAAGAAAATTGTAATATTTATTTATTTACTGATAGTAATTATTTAAAAAAAGGAGTTACAACATGGTTGTATAATTGGAAAAAATATAATTGGATACGTAATAACAAAAAAATAGTAAAAAATATTGATTTATGGAAAAGATTAGAATTATCTTTATCTAAGCATAATATTTACTGGAAATGGATAAAAGGTCATTCATATAATATAATGAATAATAAATGTGATAAATTAGCTCGTATTTCAGCTAAAAATCCTTTAAATCAGGATTCAGGATATATAAAAAATGTATAGTTTAAATTATGAAATAAGATTTTAAGAAAAATAGTTGTTATTTTTTTATAATTTATTTAAGTTTAATTAAAATAATTAATTTTTAACATAAAATTAATTTTTAAAAATTTTAAATTTTTTAAAAAAAAGGATAAAAGTATGCCGGATAACAATCGTTTACGCATAGCTATGCAAAAATCTGGGCGTTTAAGTAATGAATCTAGTAAACTATTAAAAAATTGTGGTCTAAAAATTAATTTACAACAACAAAAATTAATAGCATTTGCAGAAAATATGCCGATTGATATCTTAAGAGTACGTGATGATGATATTCCTAGTTTAATTATGGAAGGTGTTGTTGATTTAGGTATTATTGGGCAAAATGTTTTAGAAGAGGAAGTTTTAACTAGATTAGCAAGAGGGGATCATGCAAATTATTTAACATTACGTAAATTAAATTTTGGTATATGTAGATTATCTATAGCAATACCTATTAATAAAAATTATACAGGATTACAATCTTTACAAAATACTTGTATTGCAACTTCTTATCCTAATTTATTAAAAAAATATCTTGATAAACATCATATTACATTTAAATCTTGTATGTTAAATGGATCGGTAGAATTAGCACCTAGATTAGGTCTATCTAATGCTATTTGTGATTTAGTTTCAACAGGAGCCACATTAGAAGCACATGGAATTAAGGAAGTAGAAATTATATATATTTCACAAGCATGTTTAATACAACGTTATGATAAAATAACTAATTTTAAACAACAATTAGTCAATAAATTATTAGCAAGAATTAAAGGAGTTATTCAAGCAAGAGAATCTAAATATATAATTTTTCATATTCCTAATAAAAAATTAAAAAAAGTAATGTCATTATTATCATGTGTACAGAATCTTACTATTTTACCATTAATAAGAAATATTGAAAATGTAGTTATACATATGGTATGTAGTGAAACATTATTTTGGGAAAAAATAGAAGAATTAAAATTATTAGGTGCAAATGCTATTTTAGTTTTACCTATTGAAAAAATAATGGAGTAATAAAATGAATATTTTAAATAATTTAATTTATTGGCATAAATATAGTCAAGAACAGAAAAAAAAAATATTATCTAGACCGATATTTTTAATAAATAAAAATATTAAAAAAAAAGTAACACATATTTTAGAAAAAGTTAAACATGAAGGAGATAGTGCGTTAAAAAAATATAATTTTTTATTTGATAAATTACACATTAATACTCTAAAAATAGATAAAAAAAAAATATATAATTCAAAATTTCATATAGATAAAAATATTAAAAACGCAATAAAAAAAGCTTATAATAATATATATAAATTTCATAAATATCAAATTTTAAAAAAAAAAAAAATTGAAATTATACCTGGAGTGTTTTGTTATCATATTTATCGTCCTATATCAAAAATAGGATTATATATACCAGGAGGTACATCTTCTTTATTTTCTACAGTATTAATGTTAGGTATCCCAGCTCAACTAGCATTATGTCCTAATATTACATTATGTTCTCCTGCTCCAATTTCTAATGAAATTTTATTTGCTGCATATTTATGTAATATAGAAAATATTTTTCAGGTAGGTGGCGCACAAGCTATAGCAGCAATGGCCTATGGAACAGAATCTATTCAGAAAGTAGATAAAATTTTTGGACCAGGAAATTTTTTTGTTACTGAAGCTAAAAAACAAGTAAGTAATCAACATAAATCTTATAAAAATATATCTATTGATATGCCAGCAGGCCCATCAGAATTAATGATTTTAGCAGATAAATCTGCTAATTACAATTTTATTGTTGCAGATTTATTATCACAAGCAGAACATGGAGTAGATTCACAAGTATTTTTAATTACTATTGACGAAAAAATAGCAAAATTAGTAAAAAAAGAACTTTCTAAACAATTAGAAAAATTACCTAAAAAAGATATAGCAAAAAAATCTCTTAATAATAGTTTTATTATAATAGCTAATAATATTAAAGAATGTATACAAATAATTAATCAATATGCTCCTGAACATTTAATTATTCAATGTAATGATTACAATAAAATTTTATCTAAAATTATTAATGCAGGATCAATTTTTTTAGATCATTGGTCACCTGAATCAGCAGGAGATTATGCTTCAGGAACTAATCATGTTTTACCTACTTATGGTTATACAAAAACATATTCATGTTTAGGAGTTTCTGATTTTCAAAAAAGAATATCTGTTCAAAAATTAACAAAACAAGGATTATTAAATATTTCTGATACAGTAGAAATTATGGCAAAAAAAGAAAACTTATTAGGTCATAGTAATTCTATTACAATAAGAAAAAAATACATTAATAAAAATTATTTTGATCAAAAAAAAAATAATAATATTAATAAAATGATTAGAAAAAATATTCTAAATTTTACTCCATATAAATCTGCAAGATCTTTATATAAAAATAATCATAATGATTTAATAACATTAAATGCTAATGAATCTCCTATTACTTCTATTTTTTCATTAAATAAAAAAATATTTAATAAATATCCAGAACCACAATCTAGAGAGCTAATTAATTTATATAGTAAATATGTTAATTTATCCACTCAAAATATTTTAATTACAAGAGGAGCTGATGAAGGTATTGATTTAATTATACGTACATTTTGTAATAAAAAAGATGATAAAATATTATTTTGTCCACCAACATATGATATGTATCGTGTTACTGCTGAAATATTAGATATAGAATATTTAATGATTAATAGTAATATTAATTGGGATTTAGATTTAAATAAAATTAAAAAAAATCTTAGTAATATTAAAATTATATTTATTTGTAATCCTAATAATCCAACTGGGAATTATATAGATAAAAATAATATAATAAAATTATTAAAATTAACAAAAGATAAAATAATTGTTGTTATTGATGAAGCATATATTGAATTTTGTATAGATCAAACTTTAACTAATTTTATAAATAAATATAATAATTTAATTATATTAAGGACTTTATCAAAAGCATTTGCATTAGCAGGATTACGTTGTGGATTTATTTTAACAAATAAATATATTATTGATATTTTAGTAAAAGTAATTGCTCCTTATCCAATACCAGAACCTGTTATAAATATTGCAACACAAGCTTTAAATTCAAAAAATTTAATTATTATGCAAAATAATGTAAAAACAATTATTAATAATAAAAAATGGTTAATAAAAAATCTTAATAAATGTAATTGTATAAAAAATATATTTAATAGTGCAACTAATTTTATTTTAATAAAATTTCATAATTCTGAAATTATATTTAAAAAGTTAATTAAAAAAAAAATTATTGTAAGAAACCAAAATCATGAAAAAAAATTAAATAATTGTTTAAGAATTACAATAGGAACATTTATCGAATGTAAAAAATTACTTTTTGAATTACAAAAATTATCTTTTTAAAATTTTATAAAAAAAGACCTTATTATATGTTAAAAAAAATACTTTTTATAGATAGAGATGGTACTTTAATATCTGAACCTAAAATAAATTATCAAGTTGATAATATTAATAAATTATTTTTTGAAAAAAATGTTATTATTGCATTATCAGAATTAAAAAAATTTTCTTATTTATTTGTAATGATTACAAATCAAGATGGATTAGGTAGTAAAAATTTTTCTTATAAGTCTTTTAATATTCCTCATAATTTTATGATAAGTATTTTTAAATCACAAGGTATTAAATTTGAAAATATTTTTATTTGTCCTCATTATTCTTATGATAATTGTATATGTAGAAAACCGAAAACAACATTATTAAAGCAATATTTAAATAACTATTTAGATAAAATAAATAGTTATGTTATAGGAGATCGTTTAACTGATATTGCATTAGCAAAAAATATTGGAATTAATGGTATTTTATATAATAAACAAAAATGTAATTGGTTAGATATTTTAACTAAATTAACACCAATAAAAAGATATGCTACAATAAAAAGAATCACAAAAGAAACAAAAATATATGTCGAATTATTTTTAGATAAAAAAGGGAATAATAATATTAATACTGGAATTAACTTTTTAAACCATATGTTAGAACAAATAGCAATTCATGGAGGATTTATTTTAAATATTTATAGTAAAGGAGATTTATATGTTGATGATCATCATACAATAGAAGATATCGCAATATCATTAGGACAAACTTTTTTTAAAGCAATTGGTAATAAAAAAGGAATCAATAGATTTGGTTTTTTATTACCAATGGACGATTCATTAGCCCAATGTTCAATTGATTTATCAGGAAGACCATATTTACAATATGATGTAAAATTTAAATATCAAAAAATTGGGGATTTAAGTACAGAAATGATTAAACATTTTTTTTATTCTTTGTCATATTCCATGGCATGTAATATATATTTAAAAGTAACAGGAGATAATGATCATCATAAAATTGAAAGTTTATTTAAAGCATTTGGATGTTCACTAAAACAAGCTATAAAAATAGTAAATAATAATACTATAATTCCTAGTTCAAAAGGAGTTTTAATTTGAAAATCGTTATTTTAGATACATCCTGTGGTAATTTTTACTCTTTACAATCTACTATAAAAAAAATAGGATTTAATGCAAAAATCACAAATAAAAAAAAATTAATTTTAAATGCTGATAAAATTTTTTTACCAGGTGTAGGTTCTGCTAATTCTGTAATAGAAAAATTAAAAAATGATAATTTAATAAAATTAATCAAAAATTGTAAAAAAGATGTTTTGGGAATCTGTTTAGGTATGCAAATTTTAGGGAAATATAGCGAAGAAAATGAAGGTATTCCTACATTAGGAATTTTAAATTATTCTGTAAATTTAATGAATAATAAATATAAACCTATTCCACATATGGGCTGGAATAAAGTAAATAGTATAATATCATCACCATTATTTCATAATATTAATCAAAATTCTTATTTTTATTTTTCACATAGTTATAATGTTAATATTAATACTTATACAATAGCTACTACTAATTATGAAAAAGAATTTAGTTCTGTTATTCAAAAAGAAAATTTTTTTGGAGTTCAATTTCATCCAGAAAGATCAGGAATTAATGGTATTCAATTAATTAAAAATTTTTTAAATATATAAGATTAAAATATGATTATTCCAGCAATTGATTTAATAAAAGGAAAAGTTGTTAGATTACATCAGGGAAAGTTTAATTTAAAACGTCAATATCTATATAAACCTTTATTTTATATAAAAAAATATATAAAGCAAGGAGCAAAAAAAATTCATATTATAGATTTAGATGGTGCAAAAGATCCTAATAAAAAACAAATAGTTTTATTAAAAAATATTTTTCAATATAATTCATTTCCTATTCAATTAGGAGGAGGTATCAGGTGTAAAGAAGATATAGATTTAATTTTTAATTTAATACCTAAAGTACAAATTATATTAGGATCTTCTATTATTCATAATTTAAAAAATGTACAAAAACTGTTTCAAATATATAATCCAAATTCTCTAATTTTAGCATTAGATGTTAAAATTAACAAAAAAAATGAAAAAATTATTTTTATTAATGGATGGCAAGATAAAAGTAACATAATTTTTGAAAATATTATTGAAAAATTTTTAGATTTAGGATTAAAACACGTTTTATGTACAGATATCTCTAGAGATGGTACATTTTTAGGCCCAAATATAAATTTATATACTGAAATAGTTCAAAAGTATCCTCAAATTTTTTTTCAAGCATCAGGTGGAGTTTCATCATTAAAAGATATTATTAATTTAAAAAAAAGTGGAGTAAAACATATAATTATAGGAAGAGCATTTTTAGAAAAAAAATTTACTATTAAAGAGGCTAATTTATGTTGGCAAAAAGAATAATTCCTTGTTTAGATGTTTGTAATGATGTAGTAGTAAAAGGGAAACAATTTAAAAATCATAAAATTATAGGAGATGTTTTATCTTTAGCTAATAAATATAATAAGGATGGAGCTGATGAATTAGTATTTTATGATATTACAGCATCAATTGATAATCGATTAATAAATAAAAAATGGATATCAAAAATCGCAAAAATAATTAATATACCTATTTGTGTAGCAGGAGGTATAAAATCGATAGATGATGCTGCGCAAATATTGCATTTAGGAGCTGAAAAAATATCTATAAATACTCCTGCATTAAATGATCCGTCTTTAATTACAAGACTATCTAAATATTTTGGTAAACAATGTATTGTTGTTGGAATAGATTCCTGGTATAACAAAAAAGATAAAAAATATTATGTATATAAATATACTGGTAATACAAAAAATATAAAAATAACTAATTGGGAAACAATTAAATGGGTTAAAAAAGTACAAAAATTAGGAGCAGGAGAAATAGTATTAAATATGATGAATCAAGATGGATTATGTTCTGGATATGATATTATACAGTTAAAAAAAATAAGAAAAATTTGTCAAATTCCTTTAATTGCTTCTGGTGGAGCAGGTTCTTTAAATAATTTTTATGATGTTTTTAATAAAAAAGTAAATGTTGATGGAGCTTTAGCAGCATCAGTATTTCATAAAAATATTATTAATATTAATACTTTAAAAAAATTTTTACATAAAAAAAATATTGAGGTTAGAATATGTTAAAACAAAATATTTTCAGTACTTTGAATTGGACTAAAATAAATGGATTAATTCCTGTAATTATACAACATAAAATTTCAGGTCAAATACTTATGCATGCTTATATGAATAAAAAATCTCTCAAAATAACGTTAAAAACAAAAAAAGCTACATTTTTTTCTAGAACAAAAAATAAAATATGGACAAAAGGAGAGACAACAGGTAATTTTTTATACATAAAAAAAATTACTACAGATTGTGATAAAGACACATTACTCATTTTAGTAGAACCTGTTAATAAAACATGTCATTTAAATGAATATAGTTGTTTTAAAAATACTATATCAGATTTTACCTTTCTATATTTGTTGGAAAATATTTTAAATAAAAAAAAAAACTCTATAAAATCTTCATATACTAATCAATTATATCAAAGCGGATTAAAAAGAATTACACAAAAAGTAGGAGAAGAAGCAATAGAAACTATTATTGCTGCAAATGATAATAATAAAAAGGAAACTATGCAAGAAACAGCTGATTTAATTTACCATTTAATAGTTTTATTAAAAATAAAAAATATTAACTTATATGAAATTATAAAAATTTTAAAAAAAAGAAATTCTTAATTTTAATATTTTTTAAAAAATAATTTTTTTATTATAAAATATAATATTTTATAAAATATATCTACTAATATCTTCATTAATTATTAATGTATCTAAATGTTTACTTACGTAATTTTTATCTATAATAATAGATTTATTATAATATTCATTAGCATTATAGGAAATATCAGACATTAAATGTTCTAAAACAGTATGTAACCTTCTAGCTCCTATATTTTCTGTTGTTTCATTTACTTTCCAAGCAGATTCTGCAATTTTTTTTATACCATCTTCAGTAAAAATAATATTAACTTTTTCAGTTTCTAATAATGCTTTATATTGTATTGTTATAGATGTATCTGGTTCTATAAGAATTCTTCTAAAATCATTACTAGTTAATGCTTTTAACTCTACTCTAATAGGTAATCTACCTTGTAATTCTGGAATTAAATCAGAAGGTTTAGATATTTGAAATGATCCTGATGCAATAAACAAAATATGATCTGTTTTAACCATTCCATGTTTAGTTGATACTGTACATCCTTCTACTAATGGTAATAAATCTCTTTGTACTCCTTCTCTAGAAATATCCGAAGATATGTTATTACTTCTTCTACAAATTTTATCAATTTCATCTAAAAATACAATTCCATTTTGTTCTACTGCTTCAATAGCTTTTTGTTTAATATCTTCATTATTAATTAATTTCCCAGCTTCTTCTTCTATTAATAATTTAATGGCATCTTTCACTTTTAACTTACGTTTTTTTTGTTTATTACCACCTAAATTTTGAAATAATGATTGTAATTGACTAGTCATTTCTTCCATTCCTGGAGGAGCCATAATTTCAATACCCATAGGAGTACTAGCTACATTAATTTCAATTTCTTGATTATCTAATAATCCATTTTTAAGTTTAACTTTTAATTTTTGTTTTATGGATTCAATATTGTCATCTTGATTCCAATTATTTTTATTAGGAATTAAAACATTTAAAATTCTTTCTTCTGCCATTTCTCTTGCTCTATAGCAATTTTTATTAAATGCTTGTATTCTTATCATTTTTATAGCTACATCAGTTAAATCACGAATAATAGAATCTACTTCTTTTCCTACATAACCGATTTCAGTAAATTTAGTAGCTTCTACTTTTATAAATGGAGCATTAGCTAATTTAGCTAATCTACGTGCAATTTCTGTTTTTCCTACTCCTGTAGGTCCAATCATTAATATGTTTTTAGGTGTAACTTCTTGTCTTAAATTCTCATCTAGTTGCATACGACGCCAACGATTTCTCAATGCTATAGCAACAGCTTTTTTGGCACTTTCTTGTCCAATAATAAATTTATCTAATTCTTTAACAATTTCTTTTGGGGTCATCTCAGACATAATTAGCTTTTTCCTTATGCTTATTTACATGATAATTTTTCAATAGTAAAATTATGATTTGTATATATACAAATATCTCCTGCTATTTTTAAAGATTTTTTTACTATTTCATATGCATTTAGATTAGTGTTTTCAAATAAAGCACGAGCTGATGCTTGTGCATATGGCCCACCAGAACCAATAGTTACTATATTATTTTCAGGTTGTATAACATCTCCACTTCCTGTAATTATTAAAGAAGTAACTTTATCTGCAATTACTAATAAAGCTTCTAATTTACGTAAAATACGATCTGTTCTCCAATCTTTAGCTAATTCAACTGCTGATTTAGTTAAATTTCCTTGATATACTTCTAATTTTTGTTCAAATAATTCAAAAAGCGTAAAAGCATCTGCAGTTCCACCAGCAAAACCCGCAATAACTGTATTGTGATATAATTTACGAATTTTTTTTACATTTCCTTTCATTATAATGTGACCAAGAGTTGCTTGTCCATCACCACCAATAACTACATCCTCATTTTTCCTTACACTAACAATTGTTGTCACGAGTTTTATTCCTTACTTCAATTATTGAATTATTTTATATTTTATAATAATTATATAAAATAATTTTATTATAAATAAAATTTTAATAAAATTATTATTTATTAAATTTATTCTAAATTTAAATATTAAATATATTATTTTATAAAATAATATATTATAATTATTTGATATAATAGTTTGAATTGTTCATTAAAACATTAGAATTATAACATAATTTAGATTTTAAACAATAAATTTATTTTTAAATCAGAGATATATGTATAAAAATATTTTAACTATTGATACATCTACAAAATATTGTTTTGTAATTTTACAAAATAATGGAATTATTTATAAAAAAATTCAATTTTGCCCTTGTCTACATATGAAATATGTACTATTTCTAGTAAATAGTATTTTAAATGAAACTAATATATTATTATCTGAAATAAATTTATTAGGATATAATTTAGGTCCAGGTAATTTTACAAGTGTAAGAATAGGAATAGCGGTAATAGAAAGTATTTCCTATGCTTTAAATATTCCTAAAATAGGATTATCACATTTAATGATTTTAGCAGAAAAATCTTGGAAAATAAAAAAAATTAAGCGAATAATAACTATTATTAAATGTAATAAAGAATTTGTATATTTTTCTTTATATAGAAGAACGAAAAAAGGATTATGGATTGGTAAAAATAATGAATGTTTATTAAATTATAATAATATTATAAACAAAATTTCCTTATTAAAAGGGAAATGGGGTTTAATTTCAGATATTAATAATTTTATTAAAAATAACATAAAATTAACTTTAAATAAAAACCTAAAAATATCTTTTATTAAAAATAAAATCCTTTTTTCAGAAGAAATTATTAATATTATTAATAATATTTTATTAAATAAAAAAAAAATTAAAAAAAATTATGTTATTAATTATATTAAAAATACATTTTAAATTTTAATTCTTATTTATTGTTTTTCTTTTTAAAAGAATTTTTAGTTTTTGGTAACGTAATATTTAATTCTAATTTTGATATATTTTTTTTCTTATCATCTAGTTCTATATTAATCATATTAGGATTAATTTCAACATATTTAGAAATTACTTTTAATATTTCTTGTTTTAATTGTACTATATAATAAGGATATACATATCCTTTTTTTGATTCTTCAGATATAATAATTTGTAATCTTTTTTTAGCAATATTAGCAGTTTTTTTTTTTTTTGATAAAAAAAAATTAATAAAATTCATATTATCTCCAAAATAAACGTTGTAAAAAACTTTTTTTTTCATTTTTTATAAAACGTAAAGGAATTTTTTCCCCTAATAAACGTCTAACAGTATCATTATATGCTAGGGAAGCATTAGAATTATTATGTAAAATTATACTTTTACCCTGATTTGATGCTCTTAAAACTAAAGAATCTTCTGGTATAACACCTATTATCTGAATACCTAAAATTTCAATAATATCATCAATACTTAACATATCTCCACAGTCTACCCTTTTTGGATTATAACGTGTTAATAATAAATATTCTTTAATAGGTTCTTCTTCATATTTGGCTCTTTTTGATTGTGAAGCAATAATACCTAATATTCTATCAGAATCTCTAATAGAAGAAATTTCAGGATTAGTCGTAATAATAGCTTCATCTGCAAAATATAATGCAGTTAAAGCACCAGTTTCAATACCTGCAGGTGAATCACAAATGATAAAATCAAAATTCATTCTATGTAAATTTTTAAAAATTATTTCTACACCCTTATAAGTTAAGGCATCTTTATTTTTTGTTTGTGAGGCAGGTAGAATATATAAATTTTTGTTTTGTTTATCTTTTATTAAAGCTTGATTTAATGTTGCTTCTCCTTGTAAAACATTAATAAAATCATATACTACTCTTCTTTCACAACCCATGATTAAATCAAGATTACGTAATCCGATATCAAAATCAATAACAACAGTTTTTTTACCATATTTGGCTAATCCTGTAGCTATAGCAGCACTAGAAGTAGTTTTTCCTACCCCTCCTTTACCTGAAGTAACAACAATTATACGCATTAGAATTTCCTTTTATAGTAAATTTAAATAAAATTTAACTACATGATTTTATTGTTAATACTTTATTGTTTAAATATATTCTTGATGATTTTCCCAAAAATTTATTAGGGATTTGTTCTTGAAGTAAATATTCCCCAGCTATAGATAATAATTCTGCAAATAATTGAGTACAAAAAATTTGACAATTTTTATCTCCATTAGCTCCTGATAAAGCTTTTCCTCTCATAAAACCATAAATATGAATATTACCATCTGCTATTAATTCAGCACCTGTACTAACATTATTTATAATAATTAAATCACTATTATAAGCATAAATTTGTTGTCCAGATCTAATTGGATTATAAATAATTTTGCTTTTATTATAAATAATATTTTTATTTAATGATAAAGAATTTTTTTCTTTTATTATTTGAATAATAGATTTTTGTTTTATATTATTAACATTTTTTTTTTGTTTTTTAAAATCATTATTTTGATTTTTTTTTTGATCTTTATTATTTGTAAATAAAATAGGTATGCCAGTATTATTTATACTTTTAATTATATTTTTATTATTACAACCAATTACTCCTATTATATTAATTCCTGTAGAGATAATAGCATTATAAACTTTTTTCCAATCTATTTCATTTTTTATATAATTAATATTTATAATAACTGATATTTTTTTAAAAAATATAGGAGAATGATTTATTTTTTCTTTAATTGCATTAAATATAAGTTCAGGTTGATTATTATATAAATATATTACATAAAATGAAAAATTATTTTGTTTAAATTTAATTATTTTTGTTAACATTTTATCACCTTTAATTACTAAAATTATTTTTATTTAAAATAATTTTATTAATTACATTAATATTTTTTATAATATAAACATATATAAAATATTTTATACTTGTAATTTTTTTGATAAAAGTATAATTTACTTATGTAAGTAATATTAATATAAAATATTTTTAAATAAAAATTTAAAGAATAAAAATGAATAACTTATCAAAATTAGATCTATTATCCTCTAGATTTAGAGGTTTTTATCCTGTTGTAATTGATATTGAAACTTCAGGATTAGATTCTAAATCTAATGCTATATTAGAAATAAGTTTAATAACATTAAAAATGTACAATGGTTGGTTAGAAACAAATGAAACATTACATTTTCATATTTTACCTTTTAAAGGATCAAATATTTCTCCAGAAGCATTAGCTTTTAATGGAATCAATATTAATACTTCTTTAAGGGGGGCTATAACTGAAAAAAAAGCTTTAAAAATAATTTTTAAAAAAATTTCTCAAGATATAAAGATAAATAAATGTAAAAAAGCAGTTATGGTAGCTCATAATGCAATTTTTGATCATAGTTTTATTATGGAAGCTGTAAAACGTACAAGATTAGAAAATGATAATCCATTTCATTCTTTTGTTGTATTTGATACAACATCAATGTGTGGATTAATTCTAGGCCAAACAGTTTTAGCTAAGTCATGTCATGCAATTGGTATCTCATTTGATAACAACCAAGCACATTCAGCTTTATATGATACTAATCGTACTGCTAAATTATTTTGTAAATTAGTTAATAAATGGAAAAAAAAGGGTGGATGGCCTCCTTCTTCTTTATATTAATTTTTATTGAATAATTATTTTTTTTTAAAATTTAAAATATTTTTTAATTTATTATTATTATGTAACATATATAATATGTCATAACCTCCTATTAATTCCTTATTAACCCATAATTGGGGAAATGTTGGCCAATTAGCGTATTTAGGTAAATGTTTTCTAATATCTGGATATTTTAAAACATCAACATAAGTAAATTTTATTTTATAAAATGAAATAATTTTTACAGCTTTATCAGAAAAACCACACTGGGGATATATTGGATTACCTTTCATATATAAAATAATAGGATTATTATTAATTTGTTTTTTAATTTTATTAAAAATTTTCATAAAATTCTCTATTTTATTTAAAATAAAAAAATAATTAAATCAAAATAATTATTTATATAATAATAATTTAAAGTTTATAAAAAGTAAAATATTATTTTTTTAATAAAATCTCTTTTTTTTAAATTTAAACAAAATTAAAAAGGTTATACGTGCAAAAATATTTAATTGAAATAAAAAAATTATTTAACATTACTATTCCTATAATTTTAACACAAATAGCTTATACTTTAATAAGTATTATTAATATGATTATGTCTAGTTCTTTTAATAAAATTGATATAACAGTATTATCAATAGGAATATCAATTTGGTTGCCAATAATATTATTTGGTAATGGTATTTTTTTATCTTTAATTCCTATTATTACAAAATTATATATCTCTAAAAATAATAAAAAAATAATAAATTATATTAAGCAGTCATATCTATTAGTAATAATATTATCATTTATAATGATGTTTGCTTTATATCAAATAAAATTTTTAATATCATTATTATTTTATAATAAAATTTTTGTTTTAAAAATTAAAAAATTTTTAAACATTATTATTTGGAGTATACCAGGATATTTATTATTACAGATATTACGTTGTATATGTATATCATTATCATTAACAATACCAGATATGATTATAAGTTGGATTGGAGTAATTTTATATATTCCAATTAATTATATCCTAATACATGGTTTTAATTATATACCCTCATTAGGAGTTTTAGGATGTAGTTACGCTATAGTATTAATATATTGGATATTATTTATTATAACCATAATATGGATGTCTAAATCAGTATATTTTAAAAAAATTAATTTTTTTAATTTTTCAAAAAATATAGATTTTAAAATTTTAAAAAAAATTTTAAAAATAGGTATACCTATTGGATTATCTGTTTTTTTTGAAATTATGTTATTTAGTATTATTTCATTATTAATTTCATATTTTATGAAAATAGATGATATTATTAGCCATCAAATAGCTATAAATTTTAGTTCTTTAATTTTTATTTTTCCTTTATCATTAAGTATTGCTACTACTCTATTAATAGGAGTTTATTTAAGTTTAGGTCATACAAATAAAGCAAAGATTGTTAGTTGGATTTCTCAAATTACAGGAATAATAATATCTATTTTAATTACTTTAATAAGTATTTTTTTTAGAAAAAAAATTGCCACATTATATAATCCTAATAAAAATATTGTGAATTTATCATCTCATTTAATATTGTTAGCTTCTTTTTATCAATTTTTAGATTCTATTCAGATTATTGGATCTGGTATTTTAAAAGGATATAAAGATAATAAATATATTTTTTTTATTACATTTATATCTTATTGGATTATAAGTTTACCTATTGGATATATTTTATCTATTACTAGTTTGATTACTTCCCATCCTATGGGCCCATCAGGATTTTGGATTGGATTTAATATTGGATTAGTATTTTCAACATTATTTATTTTATTACGTATAATAAAAATACAAAAAAATTGATTTCTATAAATAAATGGGATACTATTTAATTAGTGTTTTTTATGCGTTCTTAACTCAGTGGTAGAGTGTCACTATGACATGGTGAAAGTCAGAGGTTCAAATCCTCTAGAACGCATAAATAATATTTTTAAATATGTGTTTATTTTATTTCCAATAAATTAAACAAAAATTTTTTTTACCTTTACGTAATAAAGTGAAATGATTGAATTTTTTATGATATTTTGCAAATGTAAATGAAATATCAGAAATGCTTTCATTATTGATATATATTGAATTTGATTTTATTAAAATAGAAGCTCTATTTTTAGAAGATGTAAATTTACTTAAAATTAGTACTGTTTGTAAATTAATATTTTTATTTTCTAAATAAAGATATTTAATATTTTTAGATAATATTAAAAAATCATTTTCTGAAAAATTGTTTATATTTTTATAAAAAAGTAAATTAGTTATTTTTTTTGATATTATTAAATTATCTTTTCCATGCACCATATTAGTCATATATTCTGCTAAAAGATATTGTGGGCTTTTTTTTTTAACATTATTTTTTTTTTTATTAAAACTGTTAATAATTTTTAATTCATAATTAGTAAACATATTTAAAAAATTAAATACAATTGAATCTGGGATATTTAACCAATATTGAAAAAATTTATATGTACTGGTTTTTTTTTGATCTAACCAAATAGTTTCGTTTTCAGTTTTACCAAATTTTTTTCCATCATTTTTAATTATTAAATTAGTAGTTAATCCAAAAACTTTTTTTTTACATATTTTTTTTGTTAAATCTATTCCAGATACAATATGTCCCCATTGATCTGAACCTCCAATTTGGAGTATAACATCAAAATTTTTGTTTAAATAAGCAAAATCATATGATTGTAGTAAATTATAAGAAAATTCAGTAAAAGAAATTCCTTCATTATTATTATTTATCATCCTTTTTTTTATTGCATCTTTATTAATCATTTGATTAACACAAAAATATTTACCAATTTTTTTTAAAAAAAAAAGAATATCCATTCTATGAAACCATTCATAATTATTAATAATAATAGCACTATTACTACCACAATTAAAATCTAAAAAATTATTTATCTGTAAACTAATTTTTTGACACCATAGATTTATGTTATTTATGAAATTTATCTTTCTTTTTTTAAGTTTAAAACTAGGATCTCCAATTAAACTTGTTGCTCCACCTAATAAAATTATTGGTTTATGTCCTAATTCTTGAAAGTATTTAAGTGTAATTAATTGTATCAAATGTCCTATATGTAAACTATCTGCTGTTAAATCAAAACCACAATAAAGATTAATTTTTTTTTCATTTAAAATTTTATATAAATTATTTTTATTAGTTACTTGATAAAGAATATTACGATCTTTTAATTTTTTTAAAATATCTATTTTATTTTTTTTTATCATTAATATTCCTTTTTTCATTTTATTTTATGTTAAATATTTTGTATTATTATATAATTTTTTTACAGTTTGAATAATACTTCTGATATATATATCAGTTTCAATATTTACATAATTACAAATATTTTTTTTAGATAATGTAGTTTTAGATAATGTTTCTGGAATTATATTTACACTAAATTTATTTTTTAATATTCTATCTATTGTTAGACTAACTCCATCTACACATATAGATCCTTTTTCTAAAATATAATTCATTTGTAAAATATTATTAGGTTTTATCCATAAAATTTTTGAAGAATTATAATTTTTAATATTAGTAATAATAGCTGTATCAGTAATATGACCTAATACAATATGACCTCCAATATAATTATTTATTTTAATAGGTTTTTCTAAATTTACATAATCTCCAATTTTTATTTTTTTAAATGTTGTAATATTAAATGTGTGTTTAATTATATTAAACGTAATAATATTATTATATAATTTAATAATTGTTAAACAACACCCATTATTGGAAATAGATTCGCCTATTTTTAAATTTTTTATAAATTTTTTATTTGTTTTTATATATAAAAAATATAAATTTTTATTTAAAATTATATTTTGAATTTTTCCTATAGATTGAACAATACCTGTAAACATTATTTTACTTTTTTATAAAAATATATTTATTATATAAATAATATATATTATTTTTAATTTCAATATTTTATTAATTAAATTAATTAAAAATTTTATTATTATTATTAATGTTAATTTCTTGATAAAATTTGAAATTTTCTTTTTAATTCTAAAATACATTTATTTATAATTTGATTAATTTCTTGTTCATTTAATGTATAATTTTTATTTTGTATTAGAAAACTTAGTGTAATATTTTTATATCCTATTGGTACATTATCTCCTTGATATATATCAATTAAGTTAATTTTTATTATTTCTTTTAATTTTAACTTTTTTAAAAAAGACAAAATATCTATGTAATAGATATTTTCTTTTATAAAAAAAGAAATATCTCTTTTATTTATTGGATAATGTATAATTTTTTGAAAATTAAAAATATCATTAATAGTAATTTTTTCAAAAAAAATTTCAAATAAAAAAGTATCATAGTTTATATTAAAATAATTCATTAATTTAGGATGTAACATCCCAACAGATCCAATATTAATATTATTAATATATATTAATGAATTTATATATGGATGAAATATTGTGTTTTTATTTTTTTGTTTACGGAACTCTATTTTATTATATTTATTAAAAAAATTAAATATATATTCTATATCACCTTTTATATCGTAAAAATTTATTAATTTATTTTTTTCATTCCAATAATCAGAATATAAATTACCATTTATTATTCCAGATAACATTAATTTTTGTGAAATTCCCATTTTTTTCTTTAAATTTTTAAAAAAACATAATCCATATTCAAAAAAACGTAAATTTTTTTGTTGTCTATTTTGATTATAGATAATATTATTTATTAATCCATATGATAAAGAATTACGCATAACAGATGTTTCAGTTGTAAGAGGATTAATAATTTTAATTTGTTTTGTTTTTGGATATAAAATTGATTGTATTACAGGATTAATAAAACTGTAATTAATTACTTCATAATATCCTTTATAAATTAAAATATTTTTAATTTTTTTTAAATTAATTTTTGTTTGTTTTAATTTTGATTCATTTTTTAAAATATTTTTTTTAATTAAATATATTTTAATTTTGTTAGGAATTTTATTATATCCATATACACGTATAATTTCTTCTATTAAATCCTCTTCAATATTTATGTCATTACGCCAACTAGGTATTGTAATAATACAATTATTATCAGTTTTTTTTATAATTAAAAAACCTAGTTTATTTAAAATTTTAATTATATTTTTTTCTAATATATAGAAACCTAATATTTTATATATATTTTTAAATGAAAATTTAATTGTTTTTTGTAAATTATTAATATTATTAATATTAATTGTATAAATTTTACTTCTGTTCCCACCGAATATTTCTAATATTAAATTTATTGTTCTGATCATAACTTCTTTTTGTATTAAAGGATCTAAATATCTATTATAAATATTAGAAATATCATTAAAAGAATGATTTTTATTAAATAAAGATGTAAAATATTTTTTTTTTATATAAAAACATTCTATTAAAATATCTTTTGTTGTTAATGTTACTATAACGTCTTTATTTTGTCTAATTCCTGGTATAGATAAAATTTTATGTTTATCTCTTATAATTAAGAGATCATCACTTATTATTGATTTAATATTTTGAATTTCGAAATTTAAAAAATTATATTTATTTTTTTTCCAATTTTCAATATAAATTTTTCCTTTAATTTTATTAAGATCATAAAATTGTATTGGATATCCTAATTCTAAAATTATATAATTATAAATGTTTAATAATGGATTTTTAGATATAATTTCAATCCCGGATTGAAATAATCTATTTTTAATAAATTGTGGAATTTTTTTTTTAAGATCAATATTTTTAATTATACAATAATTATATTGATATAATTCATTATTAATATTATTATTAATAATAATATCAATTTTATATTTTTTTGTATCTTTAATTAAAAAATTATTGTATGGTTTTTTAAAAAAAAAAATTTTATCTAATACCGACAAATCTCTAGTAAATCCTAATATACTTAAACAATCAATTCTATTAGTTGGTATATTAATATGTAAAATTTTTTCATTTATGTATAAATATTTATTCGCATTTTCCCCATTCTTACTATTAAGAGGTAGTTTTATTAAACTATTTTTTAAAAAATAATTTTGATAAGTATTTAAAATTTTATGAGAACATAATAAGCCTTCAGATTTTAATAAAAAAGAATATTTTGGAATTTTAATATATTTTTTATATAAAGAAGAATGTTTAGTAGCTAAAATAATTTTAGTTTTACTTTCTAAGTTATTTATATCAGAAAATATTTTTAATAATTTTGTATTATTAATTAATATATTTAATTTAAAAATTTTAGGTTTTTTTTGATATAAAGAAAATTTAATTATTTCTCCTACTAAAAGATTATCAAAAATTATATTTTCTTTTAAAGGTTCAATTTTTTCAACTTCAAATCCTAACATTGTTATTTCTTTTAATAAAGAATTAATATCTTTATTATAATTTAACCATTTATGTAACCATAATTCACTAAATTTAATCATATAAAATTATTGAATTTAAATTGTTTAAGAAAACGTATATCATTTTCATAAAAAAGACGAATATCTTGAATATTATAATATAACATAGCTAATCTTTCCACACCTAATCCAAAAGCATATCCAGTATATTTAGAGAAATTTATTTTAACATTTTTCAATACATTAGGATGTATCATTCCTGCTCCTAAAATTTCTATCCATTTTTTTTTTTGATTTAAAATATCTACTTCTAAAGAAGGTTCTGTAAAAGGAAAATAAGAAGGTCTAAAACGTATCTTACATTTTTTACCAAAAAAAAAATTTAAAAATAAAATTAATATACTTTTTAAATCAATAAAAGTTATTTTTTTATCAATAAATAATCCTTCTATTTGATGAAACATCGGGGTATGATTACTATCGTAATCATTACGATATACTTTTCCAGAAGTTAATATACGTATAGGAGGTTTTGATCTTTTCATTATTCTAATTTGAACATTAGAAGTTTGAGTACGTAATAAAATATTTTTATCTAACCAAAATGTATCTTGTTCTGTTCTTATAGGATGATGTTTAGGAATATTTAATGCATCAAAATTATGATAAACATCTTCTATCTCTGGACCTACAACTATTTCAAATCCAATTTTTACAAAAAATTTTTCAATTTTATTAATTATATTTTTTATAGGATGTTCAGATCCCATTTCAATATATTTTCCAGGTAATGAAATATCAATTTTTTGATTTAAAAAATTTTTATTATTTTTTTCTAATTCTATTTCTTTTTGGCGTTTTATTATTATTTTTTTTATTTTTTTTTTTTGTTGATTTAGAATAATACTTTTATTAATTTTTTCTTCTTTTTTTAAATTTTTTATTAATAAAAATTGTGTTTTAATATATCCTTTTTTACCTAAATATTTAACTTTTAATATATTTAACTCAGTAATATTTTTTACTGTATAAATTTCTTTTTTTGCAATAACAACTATATCATCAGATATCATATATGATATTCTCATTAATATAACATAAATACTTATTTATTTTAATAAAATTAAATTTTATAGGAAATATTTAAATTTAATAAATAAAATTAATAATTTAATTTTTTGAAAAATTTATTAATTTATTAAAAGATGAATTATCAAACATAGCTATATTAGCTAATATTTTTCTATTGATATTAATATTATTTTTTTTTAATTTATATATTAAACAGTTATAAGACATATTTTGTTGACGAGCTGCTGCATTAATTTTTATAATCCATAATTGTCGAAATTTTCTTTTTTTTTGTTTTCTATCTCTATAAGCATATTGTCCTGATTTAATTACTGCTTGAAAAGCAGAACGATAAGTTCTAGATCTTGCCCCATAATATCCTTTAGCTTGTTTTATTATTTTTTTATGTCTTGCTTTTGCTGTTACTCCACGTTTAATTCTTACCATATAATTTAAATTCCTATAATTATTATATTTAATATAATTACCTATATTTTATATATAAGGTAAACAAATTTTTAAAGAATATGAATCTCCTTTTTTAACTATTTTTTTTTGTCTTAGAAATCTTTTTCTTTTTTTGTTTTTTTTGGTTAACAAATGTCTTGAATTAGCTTTTTTATGTTTAAAAAGACCAGTACCTGTTTTTTTAAAACGTTTTGCAGCACTACGTACTGTTTTTAATTTATTCATATTAAATCCAGATTATTAATAATTATTTTTTTGGTATTAGAATCATTATAATTTGTCTACTTTCAACTTTAGATGGAAACGATTCTACTGTAGCCAATTTATTTAAATCATTTTTTATACGATTTAACATTGAAAATCCTAATTTAGTATGCATCATTTCTCTTCCTCTAAATCTTAAAGTAACTTTTATTTTATCTCCTTTTTTTAAAAAACGAATCAAGTTACGTAATTTTACTTTATAATCACCTATATCTGTTCCTGGACGAAATTTAATTTCTTTTAAATGTATTATCTTTTGTTTTTTTTTTTGTTCTTTGGAAGCTTTATTTTTTGCATATAAAAATTTACCATAATCCATAATACGACAAACAGGAGGTTTAGAATTAGGACTAATTTCTACTAAATCAAATCCTGTATCTTCTGCTTTTATTAAAGCTTCTTTCAAATTAATGATACCAATTTGTTCACCATTTAATCCTATTAATCTTACAATTTTACTCCTAATATTTTGATTAATTCTATTAGGTTTTAATAATTGCATAGTTTTTTTCCCAATTTTAATATTTCACCTCTCTTATTTTTTTTTATTAATATAATAATTATTAATTTCTTCTGTTATTTTTTTAATAATATCATGGATTTTCATAAATCCCAAGTTTTTACCAAAACAATCTCTCACAGAGAGAATATTATTATTAACTTCTTTATCTCCACATATTAAAATATATGGAATATGTTGTATAGCATATTTTCTAATTTTAAATGAAATTTTTTCGTTATTTATATCATATTTAACACGAATATTATTTTTTTTAATTATTTTAAATATTTTTAAAACATATTTAATGTGTTTTTTCCCAATATTCAATATTATAATCTGAATTGGTGATAACCAAAGAGGTAAATATCCAGAAAATTCTTCAAGAAGAATTCCTATAAATCTTTCTAATGAACCTAAAATAGCACGATGAATTATTATTGGAGTACTATGTTTGTTTTCTTTGTTTATATAAAATAAATTTAAACATTTTGGTAATGTAAAATCTAATTGTATTGTCCCACATTGCCATTCTCTATTTAAACAATCAAAAAAAGAAAATTCAATTTTAGGTCCATAAAAAGCTCCTTCTCCTATTTGATATCCAAAATTAATATTTAATTTTTTTAAAATATAAGATAAATTATTTTCTGCTTGATCCCAAATCTTATTATCTCCAATTTTATTTGATGGTCTAGTTGATAATTTCACAAGAAATTTTTTAAATCCAAAAAGATGATAAATATCATACATCATATTAATACAATATTCTATTTCTTTTATCATTTGATTTTTTGTACAAAAAATATGAGCATCATCTTGTGTAAAATTTCTTAATCTCATTAAACCATGTAAAGAACCTGATGGTTCGTTTCTGTGACAAATACCAAATTCTGCAATTCTTAAAGGTAAATCTCTATATGATTTTAATTTCTGTTGAAATATTTGAATATGAGCAGGACAATTCATAGGTTTTATACAATAATTTCTATTTTCTGAACAAGTAGTAAAAATAGATTCTTTATAAATTTTCCAATGTCCTGTTTTTTCCCAAATAGTAAAATCAGTAATTAATGGAGTTTTTACCTCTAGATAGTTATATTTATTTAATTTTAAACGTAATAGTTTTTTTAATTCTTTAAAAATAATATAACCATCATTATGCCAAAAAACCATTCCTGGTGATTCATTTTGAAAATGATATAAATTTAATTTTTTACCTATACTTCTATGATCTATTTCTAATAATTTATTAGATAGATTTATTTTTTTTAAATTATCATTTTGTGTCATTTTTTATTTTTAAAATATTTAATTTATTATTAATAATAACAAAATATTTCTTTTAAATATATTAAAAATATTATTATTAAAATAATTCAAATTATTAATTTTTTTTAAATTTTTGTCCACAAATAACTCTATGATGTTTTTGTATATCATAAAATTGTGATATATTTTTGAAGTTATTAATTTTAAATATTTTTTTTAAAATATACCCTTGTTTGTATCCATGTTCTAATATTAACCATCCATTATTATTTAAATAATATATAGATTTACGAATAATATAAATTAAATCTGATAATCCATTATTTAATGATATTAATGATTTAATAGGTTCAAATTTTAATTCTTTTTTTAGTTGATAATATTCATAATTACTTATATAAGGTGGATTACTAATTATAATATCAAATTTATTATTTCTTAAATTATTAAACCAATTACTTACGAAAAAATTGATATTATGAATATATAATGCTTTAGCATTGTATTTTGCTAAATTAATAATTCGTTTAGAAATATCTATAGCTGTAATTTTAAGGAATTTATATTTAGAAGCAATTGCTAATGCTATGGCACCACTTCCAGTTCCTAAATCTAAAATTTTTTTTACATTATTATTAATTTTTTTAAAAACAACATTTATTAAAACTTCTGTATCTTTTCTAGGTATTAGAACAAAAGGCGAAACATAAATTTTTAATGACCAAAATTCACAAAAACCTAATAAATAGGCAATAGGTTCTCCTTGAATTCTTCTTTTTAAAAAATTTTGTAATATTTTAAATTGTTTAAAATTTATTTTAGTTTCATTAAACCCATAAATCCATGATTTAGGTTTCTTTAAGACAAAAGATAATAGTATAACTGATTCTAATTGATGTGTTAATATTTTATTTTGTTTTAATAAATTAGAAGCATATTTTAACCATTTATTAATAGTCATTTTTTTAAAATTATAATTTATCAGTGTTATATTTATTAACAATAGGTTTTATTAAAATATCTAAATTACCGTTCATAATTTCATTTAATTTGTATAATGTCAAATTAATACGATGATCTGTTACTCTTTTTTGAATAAAATTATATGTTCTATTTCTGTCCGAACGATCTCCACTACCTAATAATATTTTTTTTTTGTTTGCATTATCTTTATTTTTTTTTGCTATTTCTAATGTATATATTCTTGTAGCTAGTACAGCTAAAGCTTTAGCTTTATTTTTATGTTGAGATCTTTCATCTTGACATTCTACGACAATTCCTGTTGGAATATGAGTAATTCTTATAGCTGAATCAGTTGTATTAACATGTTGTCCTCCAGCACCAGAAGATCTAAAAGTATCAATTTTTAAATCTTGATTATTTATTTTTGGAATTTCTGTTTTTAATAATTCAGGCATAACAGCAATAACACAAGTAGAAGTATGTATTCTTCCTTGTGATTCTGTTTCAGGGATTCTTTGGACTCTATGTCCTCCTGATTCAAATTTTAATGTACCATAAACTCTAGTCCCCATAATTTTTAAAATAATTTCTTTGAAACCATTACTATTTTCATTATAGTGAATGTGTATTATTTCTACTTTCCATTTTTTTGATTCTGCATATCTAATATACATTCTTGAAATATTTTTTACAAATATTGCTGCTTCATTACCTCCAGACCCAGCTTTTATTTCTAAAAAACAATTACGATTATCTTCTTCTTTTTTTTGTGGAGAAAGTAATTTATATAATATTTTTTCTATTTTTTTTTGTTTAATTTTAATATCTTTTATATCTTCTAATACCATTTGATATATTTCTTTATCTTTTTCTTTTAATAAAATTTTATTATTTAATAAATTTAATTCTAATTTTTTCCATTTTATAAATGGTCTAATTATATTAGATAATTTTGAATATTCAGTTGATAATTTACGTAAATATACGTGATTACTATATGTTTTATGTTCACTTAATTTTTTTGATAGATAATTATATCTCTTATGTAAGATATTAAGTTTTTTTATTATATAAGAATTCATAATTATTATTTTGATATTTTAATTTTATAAACAAAAATTTTTTATTAAAAATTACATTAATAATAATATATACTATATTAGTATATACATGAAGTAATGTATATTTTATATATTTTTATTATAATATAGCACGTTATTATTAATAGTTTTTTGTCACGTCAAAAATTTAAAAAAATTATAAATATAATTTATAAGGATTTTATATGGTTAATATGAAATTATTTGCTGGAAATGCTATTCCTGAATTAGCAAAAAATATTGCTAATCATTTATATATTAATTTAGGTAAAATATTTGTAGGTAAGTTTAGTGATGGAGAAATTTCTGTTAAAATAAATGAAAATGTAAGAGGAAGCGATATTTTTATCATACAATCAACTTGTGATCCTACAAATGATAATTTGATTGAATTAATTATAATGATTGATGCTTTTAAAAGAGCATCTGCTGGGAGAATAACTGCTGTTATTCCTTATTTTGGTTATGCTAGACAAGATCGAAGAATTCGTTCAGCTAGAGTACCTATTACAGCAAAAGTAATAGCTGATTTTTTATCTAAAGTAGGAATTAATAGAATATTAACAGTTGATTTACATGCAGAGCAAATTCAAGGATTTTTTAATGTTCCTGTAGATAATGTTTTTTCAAGTTCTATTTTTTTAAGAGATATATCAAAAAATATGTATAATAATCCTATAATAGTATCTCCTGATATTGGAGGTGTAATTCGTGCAAGATCAATAGCAAAAAAATTATTTAATGGAACAGATATGGCTATTATCGATAAAAGAAGAAATAGTTTAAATACTACTGAAATTATGAATATTATTGGTGATGTAAATAAACGAGATTGTATTTTAGTAGATGATATTGTAGATACTGCAGGAACATTATGTCAAGCAGCAAAAGCTTTAAAAGAAAATGGAGCAGCAAAAGTATTTGCTTATGCTACTCATGCTATTTTTTCTGGTAATGCTATTCAAAATATTCATAATTCTGTAATAGATGAAATTATTGTATGTGATAGTGTACCATTAGCAAAAAAAATTAAAAAATTTAAAAATATTAGAGTATTAACTCTATCTTATATGCTTGCAGAAACAATAAGAAGAATTAGTAATGAAGAATCTATTTCTATTATGTTTAAATAAATTAAAATAAAAAATAAGGTGAATATTTGAATAATATAAAAATGATAGTAGGATTAGGTAATAATTTAAATAGTAAATTTATTAAAACTCGTCATAATATAGGTTCTAATTATATTATTAATTTATCTAATAAATTTAATGTAAAATTTAAAAAAATAAAAAAAATAAATGAAAACATTGGTTATTTAAATATTTTAAATAAAAAAATAATTTTATTAATACCAAATTCTTTTATGAATAATTCAGGAAAATCAATATTTATTGTTTCCAATTTTTATAAAATTTTATTAAAAAATATTTTAGTTGTTCATGATGAATTAGATTATTTACCTGGGATTATAAAATTTAAATATGGAGGAGGTAGTGGAGGTCATAATGGCATTAATAGTATTATTAAAATATTTAATGATAAATTATTTTATAGATTACGTATAGGTATAGGACATCCTGGAAATAAAAATCAAGTAAATAATTTTGTATTAAATTCTCCTACATTAACTGAACAAGTAAATATTAATTTTACTATAAAAAATAGTATTAAAGCTTTATTAATTTTTATTAAGACAAATAATTATAATAAAGCAATTAATTATTTACATTCTAAAATAACAGGATAATAGAATAGTGGAATTAAAATGTGGTATAATAGGTCTTCCTAATGTGGGAAAATCAACATTATTTAATGTATTAACTAATTCTAATGTAGATGCATTAAATTATCCTTTTTGTACAATTAAACCAAATACTAGTATAGTAACTGTTCCTGATGATAGATTATGTTATTTATCTAAAATAATAAAATCTAAAAAAATTATATACTCAGTGGTGACTTTTGTTGATATTGCTGGTTTAATAAAAGGAGCTTCTAAAGGAGAAGGATTAGGTAACCAATTTTTACATAATATATCAGAAGTTGACGCTATAATTCATGTAGTACGTTGTTTTTCAAATAAAAATATATTAAGTTTGTCATTTAATCCTATAAAAGATGTAAATATCATAAATAATGAAATTATTAATTTTGATATAAATCTATTATATAAATTAAAAAATAATAAATTATTTTTTAAAAAATGGGAATATTTATTAAATAAATGTCTAAATTTTTTAAAAACTGGAAAATTATTAAATTTATTAAAATTAGATAAAAAAGAAATAAATTTTTTAAAAAAATTAAAATTATTAACAATTAAACCAATAATTATTATTGCTAATACAGATGAAAAAAAGATTAATAATAATTTTTTTTTAAATGAAATAAATATTCTTAATAAAAGTTATTTAACTTTAAAAATTTGTATTAAAAATCTTAATAAAAAACAAAAAATATTACCAATAAATAAAAATAATGATTTAAAAAATATAATAATTTGTAGTTTTAAATTATTAAATTTACATACTTTTTATACAGTAGGAATCAAAGAGATTAAATCATGGAGTATTTTAAAAGGCACAACAGCATTCATTGCTGCTAAAAAAATTCATAGTGATATCCAAAAAGGATTTATTAGAGCACAAATAATTCATTATAAAGATTTTATTTTTTATAAAAGTCCAATAAAAGCAAAATTATTTGGTAAAATGAGAATAGAAGGTAAACAATATATAATACAGGATGGTGATATTGTTAATTTTCTTTTTAAGATTTAAAAAATATTTATTTTTTTTTAAAATCAAATATTACAAGATTTATGTTTTAATTTTTTAAAAATTATATTTAAATAGTTTATTTAAAATGATTAATTTTTTAAGTTTAATTTTATTAAATAGTAAAATAATATTATTAATTTTTATTATAATTAGAATTTTTATTAAATATAAAGATATAAAATCTTATATATTATGGTATCTTATTTTATATATTTTCCCAAAAATAGGTATTATTTTTTATTTTTTTTTTGGAGAAATTTACTCAAAAACACAATATACTTCTTGTAAAGCTAAAAAAATATGGTTTCGTTATAGTAAATTATTAAAAAAATTACAAATATATTATAAATTAAATATTAAGAATATTTATATAAACAAAAGAACAAAAACATTATTTCAATTATGTGAAAATAAACAAAATTTATTTAGTATGACTAATAATTCTATTAAATTATTAAGTTCATCATTTAAATTATTTACATCACTAATTACTGATATACAGTCAGCAAAATATAGTATACATATTGTTTTTTATATATGGCTTCCTGGAGGTTTAGTAAATAAGATTACAGAATCTATTATAATAGCAGCTAAAAGAGGTGTTAAATGTTATATAATGTTAGATTATATTGGAAGTAAAAAATTTTTTTATAGTTCTTGGTATTATCATATGTTAAAAACTGGTATTTTTATAATTAAATCATTAAATATTACAATTTTTAATCTTTTTTCTTCTAGAATTGATTTAAGACAACATAAAAAAATAATATTAATTGATAATAAAATAGTTTATGTTGGTAGTATGAATATGATAGATTTAACAAATTTTAAAAAAAATACTAAAATAAATAAATGGTTTGATTTAATGATTCGTATAACTGGACCTATTGTTAATACAATTAGTATTATTTATTCATATGATTGGGAAATAGAAACAGGACAAAATATATTATCTATTAATCAATTAAAAAAAAATTTTTTAAAATATCAAAATAAAAGTAATATTAATAGAATACAAGTAGTATTTTCAGGATTAAAATTATCTAAAAAAATAATACATAATTCTTTAATTACAGCTATATTTTTAGCTAAAAAAAGTTTAATTATTACAACACCTTATTTTATACCTAGCAAAAATTTATTATCTGCTATTTATATAGCTTCTGAGCGTGGAGTAAATGTACAAATTATTATTCCAAAATATAATGATTCAATTTTTATTTATTGGGCTAGTAAATTTTTTTTTTATAAATTATTAAAATTAGGTGTGAAAATTTATCAATTAAAAAAAGGATTTTTACATACAAAAAGTATTATTATAGATAAAAAGATTAGTTTTATAGGAACCGTAAATTTAGATATAAGAAGTATATATTTAAATTTTGAAATCAATTTAATTATAGATGATATTAATTTTAATAAATCACTTTTATTTATACAAAATAAATATATTTCAAAATCGCAAAAATTAGAATATAATTTATGGATAAAAAGACCATATTGGAAAAAAATAATAGAAAAATTATTTTTTTTATTTAAATTTATTTTATAAAAATAAAAAAAATAATATTTATTTAATAATTTTATATTAAAATTTAAATTTTATGAAAATTTTTTCATTTAACATTAATGGAATAAGAGCACATATACATCAATTAAAAATGATTATAGAAATATATAATCCTGACGTAATTGGATTACAGGAAATAAAAGTAAATAATAAAAATTTCCCTAAAGAAGAAATATCTAAATTAGGATATCATACTTATATATGTGGACAAATAAAAAATTATGGAGTAGCTTTATTAAGTAAAAAAAAACCTTTAAATATTCAAAAAAATTTTTTAAAAGATTTTTTTAATAATCAAAAAAGATTAATAATGATTGATTTAGATAGTTCTATTGGTAATATAAAAATTTTAAATTGTTATTTTCCACAAGGAGATAATGAAAAAAATAATATAAAATTTAAATATAAAATTAATTTTTTAAAAAATTTATATTCTTATTTTAAAAAAAATCTAAATCCCAAAGACCATATTATACTTATGGGAGATATTAATATAAGTATTTCAGATTTAGATATTGGGATAGGAGAAAAAAATCGTAAAAAATGGTTAAAACAAGGAAAATGTTCTTTCTTACCAATAGAAAGATTTTATATAAACCAATTACTTTATTGGGGTCTATTTGATATTTGGAGATTAATGAATCCTTTAATAAATAATAAATTTTCTTGGTTTGATTATAGATTAAAAAAATTTTTTATTAATGAAGGATTAAGAATTGATAATATTTTAATTACCAATTCATTAATAAAATATTATTCTGATTCAGGAATAGAATATTCTATTCGTAATTTAATTAAACCTTCAGATCATGCTCCTATTTGGGTAAAGTTTAAAAATATTTAATAAATTTTTATTTTAAAAAACTAGGTGAAAAATGATTAAGTTATTGAATATAATAAAATTTGTTTTTTGTTATTTATGGTCATTAATTAATTTTACTAGAACATTAATAATTAATATTATTTTTATTTTATTAATATCTTTATTTTGTTATTATATATATAATATTAATCACAAAAAAAATATAAATAATAAAATTTTAAAAAAAAATCATCAAGTTTTAGAAATTAATTTTGATGAAAATTTTGATAATGATTCTTTCTATAAAAATAATTTAATATTTAAATTATTTAATAAATTTACAAATAAAAAAAATAATAATTTAATAATTAATATTGTTAATGCTATAAATTTTGCAAAAAAAGATAAAAATATTGATGGTATTATATTAAAACTTCATAATTTAAATATTTATGATCTTCCTAATTTAAGATATATAGGTAAATATTTAAATGATTTTAAAAATAGTGGTAAAAAAATATATGCAATTTCAGATATGTATGATCAAAATCAATATTATCTAGCTAGTTTTGCTAATAAAATTTTTTTATTACCATATGGTTATGTAAAATTATATGGAATAAATTTTAAAAAATTTTTTTTTAAAAAATTTTTAAAAAATTTAAAAGTTAAAACTCATATATTTAAAGTTGGTAAATATAAATCAGCAGTTGAAATCTTTGCTAGAAAAGAAATGTCTAATGATGATAAAATAGTTATGAGTCAACTAATAAATAATTTATGGGATGATTATTTAACAACCATATCTATTAATAGACAACTAACTAAAGAAGAAATTTTTCCTACAGATGAAAATTTCTTAATTTCTCTTAAAAAATCTCATGGAAATTTAACTTTATTTGCACTTCAAAATAAATTGGTAGATAAAATTTCTGATAATCATGATTTTGAAAAAGAAATGATTCAAAATTTTGGTCTAGATAAAATTCAAAATACATATAAAAAAATTAATATTAATGATTATATTAAATTATATATAGATGATGGAATGCAAAAGAATAATGGTAATATTGCGGTTATTCCAATAGATGGAATTATGATATATGGTAAAAATGGAAGTGATATTATTATTAATCAAATAAATAAAGTTTATCGAGATCCAAATATTAAAGGATTAATATTAAAAATTAATAGTCCAGGAGGAGATATTTTAGCTGCTAAAGCAATTTATAATGAATTAATTTTATTAAAAAAAATTCATAAACCAATAGTAGTTGTTATGGAAAATATGGCAGCATCAGGAGCATATTGGATTTCTACAGCAGCTGATTTTATTATTGCAGACCCAGTAACCTTAACTGGTTCTATTGGTATTTTTAGTGTTGTACATAATATTAGTGATATTTTGGATTTAATTGGTATAAAAAAAGATGGTGTTAATATATCAGATCGATTTAATCTTTCTATGAATGAGAAATTATCTTCTATAGAAGAAGAGATAATGAATTTAAATATTAAAACCGGTTATAATGAATTTATTTCTTTAGTTTCTAAAGAAAGAAATTTACCTATCGAAAAAGTTGAAAAAATAGCTAATGGTATGGTTTTTTTAGGTAAAGATGCTCAAAAATATGGATTAATTGATGATTTAGGTGATTTTGATAATGCAATAATGAAAATTGTACAATTAACAAAAATTAAAAAAATAAAATTACAATGGATAAACATAGATACTTTCTCTCCATTAAATTTTTTTTTAAAATCAAATAATTTTATTATGTCTAATTTAATTCAAAATTATATAAATTTTATTTTTAATAAAAATTTTTCATTAAATAATGAAAAATTTTTAAATTTTAAAAAAACATATTCTTTATGTGTTATATAATTTTATAAATAAATAAAAATTTTATTTTTTCATAATTTTATATTTATAATTAGGAGATAATTAGATGTCTATTAGAGTTGCTATCAATGGATTTGGAAGAATAGGACGTATTTTTTTTCGTGCTGCTCAAAAAAATAATAAAATTAAAATCATAGCTATTAATGATTTATTAGAAATAAATTATATGGCATACATGATAAAGTATGATTCATCACATGGTCTTTTTAATGGAAAAATTAAAGTTTATAAAAATAATTTAATTATAAATAAAAATATTATTCATGTATTTTCTGAAATAGATCCGAGTAAATTAAAATGGAATGATTTAAATATTGATGTTGTAATTGAATCTACTGGTATTTTCTTAACAAAAGAATTAGCAAAAAAACATATTATTGCAGGAGCTAAAAAAGTTATTATTACAGCTCCTCCTAAAGATAATTCAATTCCTATGTTTGTAAAAGGAGTAAATTTTCACAATTATAATGGAGAAAATATTGTTTCTAATGCATCATGTACTACTAATTGTTTAGCTCCATTAGCTAAAATTATAAATGATAATTTTATTATTGAAAATGGTTTAATGACAACTATTCATGCAGTAACTTCTACCCAAAAAACAGTAGATAGTCCTTCTATGAAGGACTGGAGAGGAGGAAGGGGTGCATATCAAAATATTATACCTTCAAGTACTGGAGCTGCAAAAGCAGTAGGCATTGTTTTACCAGAATTAAATAATAAATTAACAGGAATATCATTAAGAGTACCTGTTTCTAATGTTTCTGTTGTTGATTTTACTGTTAAAATTTTGAAAAAAACAACAATATCAAATATTTATCAAGTTATTAAATTTGCATCTCAAAATTATATGAAAGGAATTATTGGTTATACAAAAGATGATGTAGTATCTAGTGATTTTAATGGATCAACACTAATATCTATTTTTGATAAGAAAGCAAGTATAGCTATTAATAATAATTTTTTTAAATTAATTGCTTGGTATGATAATGAAACAGGATATTCTTCTAAATTATTAGATTTAATCTTACATATTTCGAAATAAAGATAAAGTATAAATATTTGCTATGTATTATTTTAATATATACATAGCAATATTAAAACTTGTTTTAAAAAATTTTAAATTATAAAAGATATAATTTTTAAAAAAAAATATTATTACCTTTTCTTCCACCTAATAAATGCATGTGTAAATAAAATATTGTTTGACACCCATCATTATTACAATTAATAACAATTCTATATCCAGATTTATCAATATTTTTTTTTTTTGCTATTTTAGACGCAACTAACAACATTCTTCCTAAGACTAATTCATGTTTGTAATTAACATTATTGAGTGTTTTTATAAAAAAATTTGGTATAATTAAAACATGTATTGGACTTTGCGGTTTAATATCATTAAATGCTGTTATTAAATCATCTTGATAAATAAAATCAGTAACGATTTCTTTAGATAAGATTTGTTGAAATATATTTTTTTTATTATTCATAATTATTTTTTTTTATAAAATTATTCATTTCTGTTTTTAGATTATCCGATTTAGTACCAAATATTGCTTGAACCCCATTCCCAGAAATAATAATAGCAGAAGCTCCTAATAATTTTAGTTTTTTTATATTAACTTTTTTTGTATTAATAACAGTTATACGTAAACGTGTAATACATGCATCTAAATTAGTAATATTATTTTTCCCTCCAAAAGCTTCAACTAATTTTTTTCCATAATTTAATGATATATAATTCTTTTTATATATATTATTTTGTATTTTCTCTCTTCCTGGAGTTTGTAAATTTAATTTAATAATTATTATTTTAAATATATTAAAATATATAATGGTATAAATGATACCTATAATCGGAAATAACCATATTTTAGAACCATTTCCACTTAAAATAATAAAATCAATTAATCCATGAGAAAAACTTGTTCCATTTCTCATCCCTAATAAAATACAAATAGGAAAAGATAATCCTGATAAAATAATATGTATTATATATAATAATGGAGCTACATACATAAAAGAAAATTCTATTGGCTCAGTAATCCCTGTAAAAAAAGATGTTAATGCTGCAGAAAACATTAAACTACCAATTTTTTTTTTATTTTCTTTTTTTGCAGTTTTCCATATAGCAATAGCTGCTCCTGGTAATCCATACATTTTAAATAAAAAACCTCCTGCTAATTTCCCTGCAGATGGGTCCCCAGCAATATATCTTGCAATATCACCATGATATATTTGTTTAGTAAAAATATTTGTAAATGAACCAATTTCCATTTGAAATGGTACATTCCAAATATGATGTAAACCAAAAGGTAATAAAATTCTTTCTATTATTCCATAAATACTAAATGCAAATACAGGATTTTGATAAGCCGCCCAATATGAAAAAGATTGTATTATTTTTCCAATTGGGATCCATATAAAGGATAATAATATACCAATAAAAATTGATGTAAATCCTGAAATAATAGGAATAAAACGACTACCAGAAAAAAAACCAAGATAATCAACTAACTTAATATTATGAAAACGATTAAACATATATGCAGCAATAGAACCAGCAATAATGCCACCTAATACTCCTGTATCTGCAAGATGTTTTTGAATAACTATCTCTTGTGTTAAATTATTTTGTAATAAAATAGGAATCATAACTTCAATAGTTTTTGTTAAAATACCATAAGATACAACAGCTGCTAATGCAGATACACCATTATTTTGAGTAAATCCTAAAGAAATTCCAATAGAAAAAATTAATGGCATATTCGCAAAAACAGAACTACCTGTTTTTTCCATAATATTAGAAACTACATGAGGTACCCACCAAAAATTAGCTGAACCTATACCTAATAATATTCCTGCGATAGGTAACACAGATACTGGTAACATTAAAGATTTACCTATTTTTTGCATATTAGCGAATATGTTATTAAACATCATTAATATCCTAATTTTAAGAAAAAATTTAATAAATATTATTTATACTTATTTATCATACTTATATATCTTTTCTATAGATAATAATAAATTAATTAATACTAATTCATGATTAATATTATTAATTTTTAATAAAATATTATTATAAAATAATATTTTTTTTGTTATTAATAAAATTTTATCTATTAAAATTAAATTAGATATTTTATCTATAAAATATATTTGATCTAAATTATATAAAAATTTTTTATCTATATTTAAATGAATTTTAATTACATCCAGTAAAATTAGATAAATCCAATTCAAATATAATAAAATATTTTTATTATTTAAAATAGATAATAATTTCATTATATCCTCCTCTAGAGCGGAAACAAAAATAGTATATAGAATATTTCTATTTTTCCATATTATATTATTTAATAATTGATATGCATTAATTGGTGAATTATTACACAAACGCAATGCAGTTTGGATGGATTTTTTTTGAAAAATTTTATTATTTTGTAGTTTTTTTTTTAACCATAATATACCTATTTTTTCGTTAGGAGGATATATATCCCAAAATTGACATCTACTATATATTGTTGGTAATAATTCATTTTTATTAGTACATTGTATAAAAAACCAAATATTATCTGAAGGTTCTTCTAAAATTTTTAAAAGAGCATTACTAGATGAAATATTTAATTGTTTAGCATAGGGAATCCATATAATCTTACCAACATCTTTATAAGATGATAAAGAAATAATCTCAGCAAGATCTCTAATTAATTCTATATGAATATTATTAGTTTTTTTATTATTTTGAATAATATGTAAATCAGGATGAATATTTTTGTCTATTAAAATACAATTTTGACATTTAGAACAACTATATATTTTTTTTTTATTAATACAAAAAATCCATTTAGTTAAAGCATAAATTAAACTATTTATACTTAGTTCATTTAAAGAACAAAAAACATAAGCTTTATAATTTTTTTTATTTAAAAATTGAAAAATTATTTTTTTATAAAAAAAATTTAACCATGGTAATAATATAGGATATTTTTTCATTTTATACGAAGATTAATTTGTTAATAATTTTTTTTACCGATAACTTTACATCTTTTAAATTCTTATTAGCATTAACTATTTTTATAGTTTTATTTTTTTTTGCTATTTTTAAATAATACATTCTTACTCTAGAAAAGAAACTTATAGATTCTTTTTCAATTCTATCATAATTTCTTAAATTTATTCTTTGTAAAGAAATTATGGGATTTACATCTAAATAAATAGTTATGTCTGGCTTTATGTTATTTTTGATAAAATTTTGTAAAAATAATATATTTTTTTTATTTATATTTCTTCCACCTATTTGATAGGCATAAGTAGATAAATCATATCTATCTGATATAATCCAATTTATATTAACATTTTTTCTTATGATATTGTCTAATAATTGTAATCTAGCTGCATATATTAATAATAATTCTGTTTTATAAGAAATTTTTTCTTCTTGAGAAAATTTAATAATATTTCTTAATTTTTCTGCAATTGGGGTTCCTCCAGGTTCATGTGTTTTAATAATATTTTTAATATTAAAATTATTTAATAATTTAACAATATAATTACAAATAGTAGATTTTCCTGCACCATCTATTCCTTCTACTACAATAAATTTTTTATTATTCATTTTTTTTTAAAAAAATATTCATTATTAATATGATATATTTATCATCTATTTATTTTAAATAAAACTTTTAAAATTAAAAATTTATATTTTAATATTATATTTTTTTAAAAATTAATGAAGCATTAGAACCTCCAAAACCAAAAGAATTACATAATACGTATTTCATATTATGAACATCTCGTGAAATTTTAGGAACAAAATCTAGATCTAAATTTTTATCAGGATTATCTAAATTAATTGTAGGAGGAATTATTTGATTTTTTAAAGATAAAATAGAATAAATTGATTCAATTGCTCCAGCAGCACCTAATAAATGTCCAGTAATTGATTTAGTAGAACTTACAAATAATTTATAATAATTATTTTTAAAAATTTTTTTAATAGCATTTACTTCTGCTATATCTCCTATTTTTGTTGATGTACCATGTGCATTTATATATTTAATATTTTCAGGATTAAGATTAGCATCTTTTAATGCATTAAACATTGCTAATTGTGCACCTTTACCATTTATAGGTGGTGAAGTTATATGATATGCATCATTACTCATACCAAAACCTATTAATTCTGCAAAAATATTTGCATTTCTTTTTTTAGCATGAGTATATTCCTCCAATATTAGAATACCTGCTCCATCTCCAAGAACAAATCCATCTCTATCTTTATCCCAAGGTCTACTTGCTTTTTGTGGTTCATGATTTCTTTTTGATAAAGCATTCATTGAACAAAAACCACTTAAACTTAAAGGAGTTACAGCTTTTTCTGATGCTCCAGTTATCATAATATCAGCATCATTATAGGATATAATTTTAAAAGCTATACCAATATTATTGATTCCAGAACTACAAGATGTACTAATAGCTAAACTAGGTCCTGTTAATTTATAATTAATTGCAATATTTCCTGGTAACATATTCATAAGGGTTGATGTCATTAAAAATGGAGTTATTTTTTTAGGACCTTTTTTATATAAAATTTTAGTATTTTTTTCTATTAAATTAAGACCTCCTAATCCAGAACCTATTGCAATTCCAAATCTAGAATTATTATATTTATTAAATATTAAACCAGCATTATTAATAGCTTCTTGACAAGCAATTAACCCATATTGTATAAATAAATCAATATGTTCCTTTTTTCCATTAGAAAAATTATTTTTATAGTTAAAATTTTTTATTAATCCAGCAATTTTAGTTTTATATTGAGTAGTATTAAAAGTATTAATTAAATTAATACCACTATTACCATTAATAAGATTATGCCAATTAGATTCTATTGTATTTCCTATTGGAGTAATCATTCCAATACCAGTAATTACTACACGTCTACGTTTAAACATTATATTTTTTCTTCTATATAAATTACATATTTAAAAATTTATTATTATAGAAATAAAATAAAATATATTATTTTCTTAATTTCAGAATTATAATTAAATTTTATTTTTTATAATTATTAATATAATTAATAGCCTCTTGAATAGTAGTAATTTTTTCAGCATCTTCATCTAAAATTTCAATATTAAATTCTTCTTCTAATGCCATCATAATTTCAATAGTATCAAGAGAATCTGCTCCTAAATCTTTTTTAAAAGAAGAAGAATTAATAATATGTTTTTTTTTTATTCCTAACTGATCAATAATAATTTTTTTAACACGTTTAGTAATAGAATTATTCATATTTTTTTATATTTTCCTATAAAATTATCTTAGAATAATTTATTTAAAATAATAAAATAATAATAAAATTATCCCATATATAAACCACCATTAATATTAAGTATTTCTCCTGTTATATAAGATGCTTTATCAGAAGCAAGAAAAATTACAGCATCAGCTATTTCTTGAGGATAACCAAAACGTTTAGACGGAATTTGTTTAATGATATTATCATAATCTTTTTTTTTTAAATGTGATGTCATATCAGTTTTAATATATCCAGGAGATATTACATTTACAGTAATACCTTTTGAAGCTACTTCTTTAGCTAAAGATCTACTAAATCCAATAATTCCTGATTTTGATGCTGCGTAATTAGCTTGTCCTACATTACCAGTTGTTCCAATAATTGATCCAATATTAATTATACGACCAAATGATCTTTTTATCATATAATAAATAACTTCTCTACAAATTCTAAAAATAGAAGTTAAATTAATCTGTAAAACATTATCCCATTGATAATCTTTCATATTTAATACAAGTTTATCATATATAATTCCTGCATTATTCACAAGTATATCTAAAGTTTGAAAATTTTTAATTATATATCTAATTAAATTATTAATAATATAAGGTGATTTATTTGTTAGATCAAGAAATAAACCAATACCATTTTTACCTAAAAAATTATTAATTTTTTTTATTCCATGAATATGAGTTGATGTGCCTATTACATAGGCACCACATTTTATTAATGTGGTAGCTATATTATAGCCTATTCCTCTATTTGCTCCTGTTACTAAAGCTATTTTATTTTTTAAATTAAAATTTAACATATTATTTATTATAAATTTTATATTTTTCTGATGTTAACAGAAATGTTTGTGTATTATAGATTGAATCTATATTAATATTTTTAGAAATTTTTTTTGATATTTTTTTAAGTATACTTCTAGGGGTAAATTCTATTATATTAGATATATTTTTTTTTTCTATAAATTTTATACACCCCATCCAATTAACAGTAGAATATAATTGTTTTATTAGATTTTTTTTAATTATTTTAGCTGATTTTTCATATTTACAATTTAAATTATTTATAAATTTAATTTGTGGTTTATGAATAATAATTTTATCTAAAAATTTTTTAAATTCATATATCATAGGTTTCATTAATAAACAATGAGAAGGTATATTTATATTAATAGGTATTATATATGCACCTAAAGATTTAAATATTTTAATAGCTTTTATTATAGCTAACTTATTTCCGCTAATTGTAATATTATAAGATGAATTATAATTAGATATTGAAATAATATTATTATTTGTAGATATTTTTTTACAAATTTTTGTTATTTTTTTTTTTTTAAACCAATAATAGTTTGCATATAATATCCATTTTCATAAAAATCTTTTAAATTGCATGATATTTTATACATTAATCTACCCCGATATTCTACAATTTTAATTGCATCTTTGAAACTAATAATATTACTACATACCATAGCAGTATATTCTCCTAAACTATATCCAGTAACTATATTAGGTAATATATTATTTTTTTGTATCCATAATCTATATATAGCTATAGATGTAGTTAAAATAGCTGGTTGTGTATAATATGTTATATTTAATTTTTTTAGTGGATCATTTTGAATAATATTCCATAAATCATATTTAAGAATTTCTGAAGCAAAATTAAAAGTATCTCTTATAATTTTATATTTATAATATAATGAAGATATCATTCCAATAAACTGAGTTCCCTGTCCAGGGAAAATAGCAGCAAATTTTTTCATATTTTATATTTTTTAAAAAATTAATAATTATTTATTTTTTTTATTTATAATTTGTTTACCCCTATAAAAACCATCATCAGTTATATGATGAAATAAATATTTTTTACCTGTTTTTTTATTAATTAATAAAAATTTATTATGAAATATTTTATCATGAGAACGTCTCATCCCTCTTTTAGATCTTGATTTTTTATGTTTTTGTACAGCCATATTATTTATATACCTTTTTTTATTTTGTTAAGTTTAATTTAATTTTTTATTATTAAATTTATATTATAAATATGTTTATTTATATATTCAATATTATTTAATATTGTTTTAAGTTTAATAAACAGTTACTTAATTCATAACTTAATGGAGCATAAATTTTAATTTTTTTGTTATTAATGGGATGTATTAATTGTATACTTTTTGCATGTAAAAATAATCTATTTACACAAAAATTTTGTCTAAATTTTAGATTTAAATTATTATTACCATATCTTTGATCATTAATTATAGGATAATTTAAATGAGACAAATGAACTCTAATTTGGTGGGTTCTTCCAGTTAGAGGATTAATTTTTATTAACATAAAATTTTTATAATTTTTTATTATTTTAAATTTAGTTTCTGAATATTTACCTTTATTATTATGTATCTTTACCTTAACTTTTTTATTTAAAAAATTTTTTATTAAAAAATTTTTAATATAAATATTTTTTTTTTCAAAACAATTTCCTTTAACTAGAGCTATATATTCTTTAAATACTTTTTTTTCTGATAATTGTTGTTGGAGTATTTTTAATACTGTTCTTTTTTTAGCCATTAATAAAACACCAGAAGTTTCTTTATCAATTCTGTGTACAAGTTCTAAAAATTTTATTTTTTTTAATAAAAATCTAAAATTTTCAATAATACCATAATTGATACCACTACCTCCGTGTACTGCTATTCCAGATGGTTTATTTATAGCTAAAATATATTTATCTTCATAAATAATCATTTTTTTAAAAAATTTTATTTTACTTAATGTTATATTATATTTAACAGGTTTAATTTTATTTATATAAATAAAAGGAATTTTGATCTTATCTTGAGATTTAATTTTAAAATTTGGAGATATTTTTTTTTTATTAACTTTTATTTTTCCTGTTCTTAACATTTTATATATTCTACTTTTAGGAACATTTTTAAATTTATTTATTAAAAAATTATCAATTCTTTGAGTTTCAATAGTAGATGGAATGATTATTATTTTATTATTTATTATTTTATACATAAAATTGTAAAATTTTTTAAAATATATTAATTATTATT
>NZ_CP046186.1:2348-76611 GCF_012567955.1 Enterobacteriaceae endosymbiont of Donacia bicoloricornis | reverse complement strand
ATTCATAAAATATTAAATATAATTTTCCTATTATATAATTTTTTTATTTTATACAAAAATATTAATTGATTTATAAAAAAATACATGAGTAAGTTATTATGAAAAGAATGTTAATAAATGCTACTCAACATGAAGAATTACGTGTTGCTCTAGTAGATGGACATAAATTATATGATTTAGACATAGAAAATTCTAATTATCAACAAAAAAAATCTAATATATATAAAGGGAAAATTATACGTATTGAACCAAGTTTAGAAGCTGTTTTTGTAGATTATGGTGCTGACAAACATGGTTTTTTACCTATTAAAGAAATTACTGAAGAATATTTATTTAATTTTTCTAGTAAAATTTTATTTAATAAATTAAATTTAAAAAATTCTTCATTAATTGGAAAAGAAATTATTGTACAAATACATAAAGAAGAACGAGGTAATAAAGGTGCATCATTAACAACATTTATTAGTTTAGCTGGAAGTTATTTAGTTTTAATGCCAAATAATCCTGGTGTAAATGGAATATCTAGGAAAATAGAAGGAGAAAATAGAAAAAATTTGAAAAAAATTTTACCTTTATTATATTTACCTTCTAATATGAGTTTAATTATTCGTACAGCTGGCTTAGGTAAAAATATAGAAACACTAAAATTAGATTTAAAATTTAGATTAAAACATTGGAAAATGATAAAAAAGATAGCTGAAAATAAATCTGCACCTTTTTTAATATATCAAGAAAGTAATATAATTATAAGAGCATTACGTGATTATTTATATCAAGAAATAAATGAAATTTTAATTGATAATCCTAAAATATTAAAATTAGCAAAAAAACATATTAATATTTTAGGAAGATCAGATTTAATACATAAACTCAAGTTATATACAGGTACTGTACCTTTATTTAGTCATTATCAAATAGAATCCCAAATTGAAACAGCTTTTCAAAGAAAAGTGAGATTATTATCAGGTGGTTCAATTGTTATTGATACTACAGAAGCATTAACATCAGTTGATGTTAATTCTTCTAAAGCAACAAAAGGTATAGATATTGAAGAAACTGCATTAAATATTAACTTAGAAGCTGCAGATGAAATTATTCGACAATTAAGATTACGTGATGTAGGAGGATTAATTGTAATTGACTTTATTGATATGTCATTTTTAGAAAATAAAAAAGCTGTAGAAAAAAGATTATTAAAAAATATACGTGGAGATAGAGCAAAAATTCAAATAAATAATATTTCAAAATTTGGTTTGTTAGAAATGTCTCGTCAAAGATTACGATCTTCTTTAAAAGAATCTAATTATTATTTATGTCCTAGATGTTTAGGTAATGGAAATTTAAGAGATAGTAAATCTTTATCTTTATCTATTTTAAGATTAATAGAAGAAGAATCTTTTAAAGAAAATACAAAGGAGGTATATGCTATAGTTCCTGTAAAAATAGCATCTTATTTATTAAATGAAAAAAGAAATGCAGTTAATGCAATTGAAAATAGAAATATAAGAACATTTATCATTCCTAATAATAAATTAAATACTCCTAATTATTCTATTTTACGAATAAAACATGGTGAAGATAAAAAAAATGTTTATTTTATTATAAAAAAAATTCATAAATTAAATCCAAATATTTATAATTATTATTATTTTAAAAATAAATTTTTACATAAAAATATTTTAAATAAAAATAACAAAGTTAAAATATTAAATATTTATGATAAAAATATAATAGAAAAAAAAAAATATTCATTTATTAAAGAGAATAAATTATTTAATTTTTTAAATAGAAAAAATTTTTTTTTAAAAAAAATTAAAAAATTTTTTATACAAAAAGTTATATTTATAAATAAAATTATTTTAAATATTTTTAATAAATATTTTTTAGATAATAAAAAAAATAATTTTAATAAAAATATTAATAATATTTTCCATAAAATAAAAATAAATAAAGAAAAAAAAATTATACCGGTTTCTAAATTAGAATTTACAAAAAAAGTATCAAAACCAATAGATTTAAATAATAATTTAATTTTTAGTAAACAAAAAAATTATTTTAATTTAAAAAATTTTTTGAAAATGAAAATAAACAAAAATTATTATTTTCATAAAAAAAAATATATTAAAAGTATTATTAATAATAAAAATGTCTTTATACAAAATAAAAAAAATAATATATCTAATTTTTCTTTAGAAAATAAAATAGAATTTAATAAATTTAAAAATTCTATCAAAATAAATAAAATTATACTTGATAAAGTTAAATTACATAATAAAAAAAAAATAATGTTAAAAACAACAAATATTATTGTTTCTGATTTTATTAATAAACATCATACTAAAATAAAAAATAATAGTTTTATAACAAAAAAAAATATGTATAAAAATTACATTTCATCAAGTGAAAAAAAAATACAAAATAATTTTACAAATTGTTATAATAATAAGTTGATTAATTCTTCATTTAATTTAAATAATAAAAAAGGTGCAGGTGGACATGCAGCTAAAAGATATGCTACTTCTCCCGTAAAAAGACCTTAAATTTTTAATTTTATTAAAAATAAAACTTTAAAAATATTTATTTAAAAATTTAATATAAAAAAAAGTTTACTCTAGTATTTTTTATTTATATTATACAATGAGTAAACTTTTTTTCTAAATTACTTTTAAAATTTTATTTATTAACTCCTTAGCATCACCAAATAACATGTAACTATTATCTCTATAAAATAGAGGATTATTAATTCCAGAATATCCTTGATTCATACTTCTTTTAAGAATAATAATATTGTTTGCTTTCCATACTTCTAAAACAGGCATTCCTGATATTGGACTATTAATATCATCTTGTGCTGATGGATTAACAGTATCATTAGCACCTATAACTAATACAGTATCTGTATTAATAAAATCTTGATTAATTTCATCCATTTCTAAAACAATATCATATGGTATATTAGCTTCTGCTAATAAAACATTCATATGTCCTGGGAGTCGTCCTGCTACAGGATGTATAGCAAATCTTACAGTAATATTAAGTGAAAGTAGTTTTTTTACTATTTCAGAAAGGGGATATTGTGCTTGAGAAACAGCTAGACCATATCCTGGAACAATAATAATACTATTAGAATTTTTTAATATTTCTACTGTATTTTCAATAGATATTTGCTTATAATGTTTAATATTTTTTTGTTTTAAAATAGATGTTTTTTTAGAAAAGTTATTATTTCCTCCAATAATTACATTAATAAATGATCTATTCATACTTTTACACATTAAATATGAAAGTATAGCACCAGAAGAACCTACTAATGCTCCAGTTATAATTAATAGATCATTAGTTAACATAAATCCAGAAGATGCAGCTGCCCATCCTGAATAAGAATTTAACATTGAAATTACTACGGGCATATCTGCTCCACCAATACTCATTATTAAATGAAAACCGAATAGTAGTGAAATTAATAATATTAATCCTAAAACTATAATTTGTAGTTTTACATTATTTGTTTTTAAAAAAATTATCATAAACACAAATGATGTAAATAAAGTTAAAATATGTATTTTATTTTTATATTTAAAATTTAATGTTTCTGATTTAATAAATCCAGATAATTTATTAAAAGCAATAATAGATCCAATTAAAGTTATAGAACCAATAAAAATACTAATAAATATTTCTATTAATTGAATATTAGTAATTTCTTGAAAAATTGTTTTACTATAAATTAAAGATAAATAATTATTAAATCCAACAAGAATAGCAGTTAAACCAACAAAACTATGTAATATTGCAATTAATTGAGGCATTTTAGTCATATCAATTTTTTTAGAAATACTAATTCCTATAATTGCTCCAAAAAAAATTGCTCCAAATACATAACCTATATTATTAATTGGAGATTTTAATATAGTTATTATGATAGCAATAAGCATTCCACTAATAGCAAAAAAATTACCTCTTTGAGAGGTTTCTTTTTTTGAAAGATTTGCAATACTTAATATAAATAATATTGCTGATATAGTATATATAAATATTAATGACCTATCAAAAAACATTTATAAATTCTCCTTAATTTTTATAAAACATTTGTAACATACGTTGAGTAATGGTTAATCCTCCAAAAATATTAATGCTAGATAATAGAGTTCCTAAAAATGCTAATATAATTATAGTAAAATAATTACTATTTATTTGTAATATAGAACCAATAATAATAATACCAGAAATTGCATTTGTGACAGACATTAATGGAGTATGTAATTTATGATCTACATTCCATACAACATAATATCCTATTATACAGGATAATAAAAAGATCATAAAATGAGGAATTATTTCTCTAGGAATAGAGTCTATTATGTAATAGATACAAAACAATCCTATTGTATATAAAAAATAATTACTTTTAAAAAAACATGTTTTTTGTTTTATATCTGAAATATTTTTTTTTTGTTTAAAATTATTTTTTTCATCTATTTCTTTTTTTGTTTCTTTTAATATAATTTTTGGTGCAGGCCAAATAATTTTATTATTATAAATAATGGTCATATTTCTTATGATTTCATCTTCTAAATTAATAAAAATTTTACCTAAATTGTTTTTAGATAATAAATTCATTAAATTAATAATATTAGTACTATATAATTGTGAAGCTTGTGGTGCTAATTTACTAGGTAAATTAGTGAACCCTAATATTTTTATATTATTATTTGTAGTAATTATTTTATTTATTTTTGTTAATTCGCAATTACCACCATTTTCAATTGCAAGATCAAAAATAATACTACCTGGTTTCATTAATTTAACCATATCTTTAGTAATTAAGATAGGTGCTTTTTTATTTAAAATTACTGCTGTTGTAATAATAATATCTGTTGTTTTTACAATATTACTAAAATAATCTTTTTCTAATTGTAATTTTTTTTTTGACGAAAGAGTTTTATATTCATAATCATTATCTTCTTGTGGTTCTTTTAATTCTAAAAATTCAGCACCCATACTATGAATTTGTTCTTTTACTTCTTTCCTTTTATCAAAAGCAATTACTTTTGCTCCCAAACTTTTAGCAGTTCCTATAGCTGATAATCCAGCTACTCCTGCTCCAATAACCATTATTTTAGCTGGTAAAATTTTACCTGCAGCTGTTATTTGTCCATTAGGTGTTCTTTGTAATAAATTTATAGATTCTATAATACTTCTATAACCAGCTAAATTATTCATTGAACTTAAAGCATCCAAAGATTGTGCTCTAGATATTCTTGGAACTGTATCCATTGCAAGAGTAGTTATATTTTTTTCTACTAGTATATTTAGTAATATACTATTTTTATTTGGCCAAATAAAACTAATTAATATACTATTTTTTTTTATAAGTTTAGTTTCTTCCAGATCAAGAGGATGGATTTTTATTATTATATTTGATTCCCAAATTTTTTTATTTTCTACTATTTTTGCTCCTGAATTTACAAAATCTTGATCTTGGAAATAAGAAAGAATTCCGGCTCCTTTTTCAACATTTACTTTAAATCCTAATTTTATTAATTTTTTAATATTTAAAGGAGTCATTGCTACTCTTTTTTCTTTTAAATATTTTTCTTTCGGTATCCCAATTATCATATTTATTACCTTAAGTATAAAAATTTATTTATTTTATAAAATTATATAAAATAAAAAAAAATATTTATTTTAATTTAAAAATTATCATTTATTAATTTATTTTTCAAATATTTCTTTTATATTAAATCCAGAATCTAAGTTTATTATTTCTCCTGTTATACCTAAAGATAAATTTGAAGCTAAAAAAGTAGCAACGTTTCCTATATGTTTTATAGTAATTTTTTCTGATAAAGGACTATTTTTTTTATATAATTTTATAAAATTATTAATATTTTTTATTTGTGAAGATGCAATAGTTTTTATTGGCGCAGGAGAAATACCATTAATTCTAATATTTTTATTACCAATATTATATGCTATATAACGAATATTAGCTTCTAATGAGGCTTTTGCTAATCCCATAATATGATAATTAGGAAAAACAATTCTTGATCCTAAATAAGTTAATACAATAATTGAAGATTTTTGATTTAAAAAATTTATACATTCCCTTACCATACCCAACAAACTATAAGAACTAATATCATGTGCAGTTTGAAATGTTAAACGAGATGTATTTTTAATAAAATCTTCTTTTAAACTATTATTAGGGGTAAATGCAATAGAATGTACAAAACCATCAAATTTATTCCATATTTTTGATATTTTAAAAAATAAATGTTTAATATCTCTATCTTTTGAGACATCACATTTTATAATTGGATTTTGCGTCATTTTTTTTACTAATTGTTTTATTTTTTCTTTATTTTTTTTATTTTGATAGGAAAATATTAAATTTGCTTTATGTTTATACATAGTACATGCTATTCCATATGCAATAGAATATTTATTTAAAATACCAGTAATTAATATTCTTTTTCCTGATAATAAATACATAAAATTTTATCCTAAAAAAATACATTATATCAATAAATTTAATATAACTAAAAAAAAATAAATATTTTTTAAAAAAATATTTAAAAAATTCGATATTTCTCACTTTTTTGATTTGTTTCACTAGACAAATGTATTATTAATTGATGTACTTTCAAATGACACAAATTTGGTGTCTATTTTTATGTAAAGGTAATAATTGATGTCCAAGATTAAAGGTAACGTTAAGTGGTTTAATGAATCTAAAGGTTTTGGTTTCATTACTCCTGAAGATGGTAGTAAAGATGTTTTTGTACATTTTTCTGCAATTCAAAGTAGTGGTTTTAAAACATTAACCGAAGGCCAAAGAGTAGAATTTGAGATTACTAACGGAGCCAAAGGACCTTCTGCTGCTAATGTTGTTGCTCTTTAAATTTCCTTAGTCAGTAAGAAAAGGTTTAATATAATTGCCTCTGAAAAATTTATTTTTTATTAAAAATTATTTAAAATAATTATTTATTAATTAGTTAGTAAATAGAAAATTTTTAATTATAAATAATTAAAAATAAAATTTTTAAATTTTATCAGGGGCATTTTTTTATAAATAAAATTTTAAAAGAAAAATTTTTCTGCATTATATGAAGAACGTATAAAAGGACCACATATTACTTTTTTAAAACCAATTTTTTCTGCTTCTTTTTTAATTTGAGAAAATTCATTTAGATTAAGATACCTATATACAGGTATATGTTTTTTACTAGGTTGTAAATATTGTCCTATAGTAATGATATCAACTTTATTATATTTTAGATCTTTTATTGTATTAAATAATTCTTTTTTTGTTTCTCCTAAACCAACCATTAATCCAGATTTAGTTAAAATATGAGGAAATAAGTTTTTAAATTTTTTTAATAATATTAAAGATTTTTGATATTTCCCAGAAGGACGTATTTTATAGTATAAACGTTCTACTGTTTCTATATTATGATTAAAAACATCAGGTAAGTTGTAACTTAATATATTTAAAGCTTTTTCTATACAGTTTTTAAAATCGGGAACTAATATTTCTATTTTTATATTAGTATTTTTTTCTCGTATTTTTTTTATACAATTAATAAATTGATATGCTCCTCCATCATGCAAATCATCACGATTTACAGAAGTAATAACAACATATTTTAATCCCATTTCAAAAATAATTTCAGCTAAATTAGAAGCTTCATTTTCATCATATTTTATTTTTGGTCTTCCGTGTGTTACATCACAATATGGACAATTTCTTGTACATATATTACCTAAAATCATAAAAGTTAATTGTCCTTTACTAAAACATTCTACTAAATTAGGGCAAGATGCTTCTTCACAAACTGTATATAATCCATTATTTTTTAAAATAGATTTAATTTTTTTTATTTTATTAATATTTTTTACTGAAAATCTAATTTTGATCCAATCAGGTTTTTTTAAATTTTTTTTTTTCATATTATATAAATTATTTATTTTAAAAAAAAATATATAATATTATTATAAAATAAAAATTTTTAAAAAAAAATTTAATTTATTTTAAATATTATCCATTAAAAATAAAAATTCTTTTATTAATAGTTTTTTAATTATAATTATTTTTATATATGGAATAAAATTTTTTACTTGAGTTATTCTCAATTTATATAACCCACAAGGATTAATATAACTAAAAGGTAATAAATTCATATTAACGTTAAATGATATTCCATGTGAAGTAAATCCTTTTGAAATTTTTATACCTATAGATGCAATTTTTTTATTATCAACATAAACACCAGGCATTTTACTAAAAGAATAATTAGGTTGTATTCCAAAATATAATAATACATTAATAATTGTTTTTTCTAATATAGAAATTAATGATCTAATTTTAATTTTTCTTTTTTTTAAATTAATTAAAATATATAAAATTTGTTGTCCTGGAGCATGATAAGTAATTTTTCCTCCTCTATCAGTATTAAATATTGGTATTTTATGATCATAAAAAAATATATCTTCTATTTTAGATAATTTTCCTTGAGTAAAAACAGGATTATGTTCAACTAACCAGATTTCATCTAATGTATTATTAGATCGTGTACAATTAAAATTGTACATTTTTTTATAAGTTATATTCCATGATTCTATACCTAAATCTCTTATAATAAATTTTTTTTTATACATGTATTTTATACACAATAATATTATTATATTTTTATTGATGAATCCATTTACTTAATAATAATCTTATATAATCTAATAAACAAGTAAAAATATTACCTTTTGGTATATTTTCTAATGAAATTAATGGATAATAACCAACTATATGATTATTAATTATAAATGTTAAATGACCTAATATTTGATTTCTATAAATTGGAGCAAATATTTTATTATTTTTTATATGGTATAAAATTTTTATTTTTTTTTCCTGATTTTTAAGTATTGTTAAGAAAACATCATTTTTAATTCCAATTCTTACATAACTATGTTTACCATATAAAATTGGAATAGAAGCTATTTTTTGATATTTTTTTATTGGATTAATTGTACGAAATGTTTCAAAACCCCAATTTAATAATTTTTTACTATTTTTTTTTCGATATTGTTCCGTTTTATCTCCTAAAATAACAACAATTAATCTCATATTATTTTTTTTTGCTGACGCTATTATATTATAGCCAGCATTTTCAGTATGTCCTGTTTTAATACCATCAACATTTAATGTTTGATCCCATAATAACAAATTACGATTTTTTTGAGAAATATTATTAAAAGTAAATTTTTTTTCTTTATATATATTATATTCATAGGGAAAATCATGAATTAAAGATTTACCCATAATAGCCATATCTTTTGCAGATGTATATTGACCATTTTCATCTAATCCATGTACATTTTTAAAAAAGGTATTTTTTAATCCTATTTTTTGTGCATAAAAATTCATTAATCTAACAAAATTTTGTTGATTACCAGATATGTATTCTGCTATAGCAACACATGCATCATTTCCGGATTGTAATATAATTCCTTTAATTAAATTCTTTAAAGAAATACGATCTCCTGCTTTTAAAAACATTAACGATGAACCACTAAATTCATCATTACCAGTAGCCCAAGCATTTTTACTTACCGTAACGATATCGTTTCTATGTACTATATTTTTAGATAATGCTTTTCCTATTACATAACTAGTCATAATTTTTGCTAAGCTAGCAGGTTTTTTAGTATCACTTGCATTTTTTTGGGTTAAAATAATTCCTGTATTATAATCTATTAAAATATATGATTTAACATTAATATTTGGTTGAGATATAATATTAAATATATTGTCATTTGCATATATAATAGTTGAGTATACTATAAATATAGTAGTAATTAATTTTAATATTTTATTAATAAATTTATTATTTTTTTTATATATTTTCATTATATTTATACTCACACATAATTATTTTTTGAATTTTATTCAAATTATTAAAATTTTTTTATTAAAATATTATTTTATAGAATTTTTAATAAAATGTAACTACTTTTTAATAAAATACAATTTTTAAAAAATATTAGAGTCTATTAATTTAAAATGATAAATTTAAAATTTAAAAAAAAATATAAATTTGCCTTAGGTGTAGAATATAATGGAACTAATTATCATGGATGGCAAAAACAAAAAAAATATTATAAAAAAAAAACTGTACAAGAACATTTAGAAAATGCTATTTCTAAAATAGCTAATCATAATGTAATTATTTTTTGTGCAGGGAGAACTGATATAGGAGTTCATAGTTTAGGTCAAGTTATTCACTTCGAAACATATAGTTACAGAAAAAAAGAATCATGGATTTCAGGGATCAACAGTCTTTTACCAAAAGACATAGTGATAAATTGGATAGTATCAGTAAAAAAAGAATTTCATGCTAGATTTAGCGCTTTATCTCGTAGATATTTTTATATTATCTATAATAATAAATATAGATCAGCTATATTTAATAATATTAGTACTTTATCCAATTCTAAAATAAATATTAAAAAAATAAAAAATGCAATAAAATATTTATTAGGAGAACATAATTTTTCTTCTTTTGAATCAGGTAAAAAATTAAATAAATCTTCTTCTAGAAATATTTTAAATTGTAATATTAAAAAATATGGAAATTATATTTTAATAGATATAAAAGCAAATGCTTTTTTATATCATATGGTTAGAAATATTGTAGGTAGTTTATTAGAGATAGGTATTGGAAGAAAAAACGAAGATTGGTTATTAAAATTAATTAAAATTAAGGATAGAACTAAAGCTGCAGCTACAGTAAAACCAAATGGTTTGTTTCTAGTAGAAGTTGAATATCCAAAACATTTTGGAATTCCAAGTATAAAACATAATTTATTTTTTTTTAAAAAAAAATAATTTAATAAAATTTTATTAAGAAAAGATTGTATTTTAAATAAATTATATAATTTATTTTATCTTTAACTATTTTAAATTATTTAAAAAATTAAATAATTTAACACAAATAAAGAAATATATAAAAAATATGTTAATAATTGATTATTTATTTATAATAATATTATTATTTTCCACAATATTTAGTTTTTTTAGAGGTTTTATAAAAGAATTTTTAACAATATTTATTTGGTTTATATCTTTTTATTTATCTAGAAAATATTATAATTATTTTTTTTTATAAAAAATTATAAAATAATGCATTTTTATTTTTAAAAATTTTTTTTATTATTTATTTATTTTACATTAATAATAACATCAAAAAAAATAGTTAAAAAATTTTTAAATAAAAAAATTATGCATTCTTCTTATATAAATAAGATATTAGGATTATTTATTGGTTTTTTTAAAGGATGTTTAATAATTTTTCTTTTATTATTTTCATTGAAGCATATTGATAAAAATTTATATAATTATTTTTTAATTAAAAAAAAATCATTTTTCTTTATTTATTTTAAAAATATTTTACAAAAATATAAATATTTTTTATGAAAATATCTATTTTATTCAATACCCAGAGCGGGAATTGAACCCGCATAGCAATATAAATGCCGAGGGATTTTAAGTCCCTTGTGTCTACCAGTTCCACCATCTGGGCAGTAAAATCATAAACTATTTTATCTTTATTTTAAAAAAAAAGGCGCATCCCGGAATTGAACCGAAATAAAAGGATTTGCAATCCTCTGCATAACCATTCTGCCAATGCGCCATTAATCATTTCATATTATATAATAAATTATTAGTTATGTATATATTATATTTATTAATTTAGAAAAATTTTATCATATATCTTATATATTATTTTTTTATTTTTTTATATATAATGAAGTTTATTAAAAATTTTATTTAAGGAAATATATGTTAAATAAATTAATACTTGTTATTAATTGTGGTAGTTCATCTTTAAAATTTTCAATTATAAATATTTTAGAAAAAAAAATTTTATTATTTGGTTTAGCAGAAAATTTTAATAAAAAATATTCTTGTATTACATGGAATTTTAATAATATAAAAAAAAAAAAAATTTTTTATTCAAAAATTGATCATAAAATAATATTAAATTTTATAATAAATGTTCTTTTAAAAGAAAACTTATTATATAATAATATTATAGCAGTAGGTCATCGTATAGTTCATGGAGGAGAAAAATTTATAAACTCTGTAGTTATTACAAAAAAAGTTTTAAAAGCAATAAAAAATGCATCTATTTTCGCTCCTTTACATAATCCTATTCAATTAATAGGTATTCAAGAAATAATTAAGATATTACCTCATTTAGAGGGCAAACAAGTTGCTGTATTTGATACAGCTTTTCATCAAACAATTCCTGAAAAAGCATATTTATATGCTTTACCAATAAAATTTTATAAAAAATATAAAATACGTCGTTATGGGGCTCATGGTACTAGTTACAGATATGTTATTAAAATTGCTTCAAAAATATTAAATGTTTCATTAAACACTTTAAATTGTATTTCATGTCATTTAGGTAATGGTTCATCTATTACAGCAATAAAAAATGGTAAAAGTGTTGATACTTCAATGGGATTAACTCCTTTAGAAGGCTTAGTTATGGGGACAAGATGTGGAGATATTGATCCTGCAATTATTTTTTATATGTTTAATATTTTAAATCTAAAAATAAATGAAATTTATAAAATTTTAACTGAAAAATCAGGTATGTTAGGTTTAACTAATATAACTAGTGATTTTAGATATATTGAAAATAATTACTTTAAAGATTTAAAAATTAAAAAAGCTACTGATGTATTTATACATCGTTTATCAAAATATATAGCTTCTTATAGTATTTTAATGGAAAAAAAAATAGATGCAATTATTTTTACAGGAGGTATTGGAGAAAATAGTGTACTAATTAGAGAAAAAACAATAGAAAAATTAAAAATTTTAAATATTTTTGTTGATAAAAAATTAAATAATGAAATAAAATTTGGTAAAACTGGATTTATTAATACTATTAATAGTATTCCAATATTAGTTATTCCTACAAATGAAGAATTAATGATAGCACAAGATACATTTAATATTATTACTAATAAATAATATAAAAAAATTAATTAATCTAAAAGGTAAAAAATAATGCCCAAAATAATTATGTCAATACCAATAAATATTGATATTCATTTTTTTACTAGTATAAATATAGGATTATTAAATTATTTAAATAATAAAAAATTAAAATGTAAATTTTTTAAACCTATTTCTGAAATAGAAAATTATAATTTTAATTATACCAATAATATTTTAAAGAAATATAATTTTAATATCAAATCTATTGATTCATTAAAAGTTAATGATATTAGTTTATTAACTAATAATACTTCATATAATAACATTATTGAAAAAATAATTGAAAAATATTTCCAAAATATACAAAACACAGATATTATTTTAATAGAAGGAATAATACCTTTTTATATTGAACAAATATTATTTAAATTAAATTGTGATATAGCAAATATATTTAATGCAAAAATTATTTTTGTTAAGTCTATGTTTACAAAAAATGAAACTTTAAAAAAAACAAAATCTATAATTGATATGTTTTTTAAAAAAAAAATTTTTGATTTAAAATCAAAATATATGTTTTCTTTTATTAAAGAATTATCTAATAATCAAAATGATAATCCTTATTTTTATAAAATAAACATGTTTAAAAATTTTTTTTTAAAAAAAGAAAAAAATATTATAAATAATAATTTATTATTATTAAATAAAGAAAAAATTATACATATTCCATGGTTAAAAAATTTTGTATTTGGAATAGATTTAAAAATTATATGTACATATTTAAATTGTGTTTTACCTAAAAATCTAAAATATAGTAATATTAAGTATATTATTTTTTTTAATAATCAAATACTTATAGATAAAAAATTATTTATTAAATCTTTAGTTATTATATCTATAAAAGATAGAATAATTATTAAAAAAATATATGATATGTTTTCTAAAAAAATTTTTTGTAAAGCTATATTATTTACAGATTTTATAAAAAAAAAATTTGATTTAATAGTAAAAAAAATTTCTAAAATTACTAATAATAGTATATATTTTTTATATACAAAAAATAGTTTTTATAAAATTTATCTTAAAATACAAAATTTTGATAAAAATAAATTTCCAATTAATGATATTAAATTAATAATGAATATTATTAATTATATTAATATATATATTCCTTCTAAAATATATAATGATAAAAAATATATAAATTATAAATTTAATAATTCACCATTTATATTTAAATATAATTTAATAAATAAAGCACGTAAATTAAAAAAAACAATATTATTACCAGAAGGAGATGAATTAAGAACTCTTAAAGCAGCTGCAATATGTTCTCAAAAAAATATAGCTAAATGTATATTATTAGGAAATAAAAAAGAAATTATAAATTTAGCAAAAATAAATAATATAAGTTTAAATGAAAATATCAATATTATTGAACCTAAATCTATTAGGAATAATTATATAGAAAAACTAATGTATATAAGAAAAAATAAATTTTTAAATAAAAATAATGCTATAAAATTATTACAAAATAATATGTTTTTAGCTACTATGATGTTAAAAAATAATGAAGTTGATGGTATTGTTTCTGGAGCTAGAGCAACAACAGCTGATACCATAAGACCTGCATTACAAATTATTAAAACTTTACCAGAATATTCTATAATTTCATCAATCTTTATTATGTTATTACCTGAAAATGTACTAATATTTAGTGATTGTGCAATTAATCCTAATCCTAATTATAAACAATTAGCTGAGATAGCTATACAATCAGCAAAAACTAGTAAATTATTAAATATAAAACCTAAAATAGCAATGATTTCTTATTCAACTGGTAATTCTAGTCAAGGAACTGAAGTTGAAAAAGTATATAAAGCAACTAAATTAGTACAAAATAAATTACCAAATCTAATAATAGATGGTCCTTTACAATATGATGCAGCTGTTATAAAAAGTATTGGTAAATATAAAGCACCAAAATCTTTAGTTGCTGGGAAAGCTAATATTATTATTTTTCCTGACCTTAATACAGGTAATACTACATATAAAGCAGTTCAAAGAACATCTAAAATAATTTCTATAGGTCCTATATTACAGGGTATAAAAAAACCAATTAATGATCTTTCAAGAGGTTCTTCAATTGAAGATATAATTTATACAATTGCAGTTACAGTTATTCAATCTGAATCTAAAAAAAAATGAGGAAATATTTTATTATTTTACTAATTATATAAATAATATTTTTTTTTATAATTTAAATTATTATCAAATTCATAAACTATAGGTATTCCAGTAGCAAGATTTAAACTGACGATATCAGTATCGTTAATGTTTTCAATATGTTTAATTAATGCTCTTAATGAGTTACCATGAGCAACGATAAGAACTCGTTCTCCATTCATAATTTTAGGAAATATACTATTTTTCCATACATATATTACCCTTTTTAAGGTTTTAGATAAACTTTCTGATAAAGGTAACTGATAATCTTCTAATTTAGAATATTTTGAATCGAATCTAGACCAATTAGGATCATCAATCGATAATGATGGAGGTTCAGTTGTAAAACTACGACGCCATTGTTGTACTTTTTTTGTACCATATTTATTTGTAATATCATCTTTATTCATTCCCTGCAATTTTCCATAATGTCTTTCATTTAATCTCCATGTTTTTTTAACAGGAATCCAAAGTTGATCTAATTCTTGTAAGGTTAACCATAAAGTATTTATTGCTCTTTTTAAGAAAGAAGTATATGCGTAATCAAATTTAAAATTATTTTTTTTTAATATTTTTCCTGCTTGTATTGCTTCAATTCTTCCTTCTGGAGATAATTCCACATCATGCCATCCAGTAAATAAATTTTTTTTATTCCATTCACTTTGACCATGACGTAATAATACTAGTTTTGTATTAGACATAATTTTTTCCTTATATAAATAAGTTTTTAATATTAAATATCAAAAGAAGATCCACAATTACATTTATTTTTCATATATGGATTTTTAATAATAAATTTAGATTCTTCAATACTTTCAATATAATCAATAATACTTCCTGATAAATATTGCATACTTATTTTATCTATTACAATATTAATACCTGATAAATTTATTAAAATATCATTTTTTTTTATCTTTTTATCTAAAATAAAATCATATTTAAAACCACTACATCCTCCACCTAAAATAAATATTCTAAAATTTATATTTTTACTATATAGTTCTTTTATTTTTTTTGATGCTCTTTTTGTTAAAGAAATAGATGTATTCATTATATTAATATGCATTATTTTAATATTTAATTAATATTTATTATTTTGTTATATATTCTAGATTTATAACGAGATGCCTTATTTTTATGAATTAATTTTTTTTGCACTTGTTTATCAATAACAGATTGCATCTTTTTAAAATTTTTTTTTGATAATTCAATATTTTTCTCATTAATAGCATTATTAACTTTTTTAATGAATGTACGTAACATAGAACGATAATTAATATTATGTTTTCTCTTTTTCTCTGATTTTAAAGCTCTTTTTTTAGATGATTTTATATTTGCCATATAAAAATTCCTTTTAATTATATTAAAATTTTTATTTTTTCTATAAAAATTAAATATTTACATAAAATATTATTATATATAATATCTATGTATAAATAAAATAAAATTTATAATTATTAATTTTATAAAAATAAAAATATATTCAAGATAATTAGTATGAAAAATAAATTTAACCTAAATTTACCAAAAACAAAATTTCCAATGAAAGCATGTTTAACACAAAAAGAACTAATTATATTAAAACAATGGGAAAAAGATAATTTATATAAGAAAATATTAAAAAATAAAAAAAATAAAAAAAAATTTATCTTACATGATGGACCCCCATACGCTAATGGTAATATTCATATTGGTCATGCTTTTAATAAAATATTAAAAGATATTATTATAAAATTTAAAAATATGAATGGATATTCTACTTCATTTATTCCTGGATGGGATTGTCATGGATTACCTATAGAACAAAAAGTAGAAAAAATTTTAAAAAAAAAAAAGAAAAAAATTTCTAAAAAACAATTTAGAATTGAATGCAGAAAATATGCTTTTAAACAAATTAAAAAACAAAAAAAAGATTTTATAAGATTAGGAATATTAGCAGATTGGCTTAATCCTTATTTAACAATGAATTTTAAAACAGAAGCAAATATTGTTCGTACTTTAGGAAAAATTATTAAAAATAATTATTTATATAAAGGTAAAAAACCTGTACATTGGTGTGTAAAATGTCTTTCTTCCTTAGCAGGTGCTGAAATTGACTATGTTAAAAAAAAAACATTAACTTGTTATGTAATGTTTAATATAATTAATACTGATTTTTTTCAAAAAAAAATCAATATGAAAATTAAGAATTATAATATTGCTTTTTTAATATGGACTACTACTCCATGGACTATACCTGCAAATAGAGCTATTGTTTTAAATCCAGAAATATATTATCAATTAATTAAAATTAATAAAGATATTATTATTTTAGCTAAGAATTTAGTTAATATTATTATGGATAAAAAAAAAATTATAAAATGGGAAATTTTATTAGAAATAAAAGGAAAATTTTTTAAAAATATTTTAATAAAAAATCCAATTAATAATAATATTTCATCTATCATTATAGATAATTATGTTTCTGAAAAATCAGGTACAGGAATTGTACATATGGCACCTAATCATGGATTAGATGATTATAATATATGTAATAAACATAAAATAACATGTTTAAAAAATATTATAGATAAAAAAGGATTTTTTAAAAATGGAATACATCCTCAATTAGATAAAATTAATATTTTTTCTTCTGAAAAAATAATTATTAAAATTCTAATAAAAAAAAAAGCATTATTTTTGTCAGATAATTATATTCATAACTACCCATATTGTTGGCGTCATAAAATTCCAATTATATATATATCTACTCCACAATGGTTTATTAGCATAGATAAAAAAAATCTTAGAAAATTAGCGAAAAAATTAATAAAAAAAGTACAATGGATTCCTAATTGGGGATATGAGAGAATGAATTTAATGTTAGATAAAAGACCTGATTGGTGTATCTCTAGACAAAGAACATGGGGTATTCCTATTCCTTTATTTATTAATAAGAAAACACAAAAAATACATACTAATTCTTTAGAATTTATTGAAAAAATAGCTTGCATGATTGAAAAAAAAGGTATTCAGGCATGGTGGGATTTAGATATTGAAAAATTTTTAGGTCAAGATGCTATTTTATATGAAAAAATAATTGATGTATTAGATGTATGGTTTGATTCTGGATCAACTTATGATTCTGTTATTAACCAAATCAAAGAATTTAAAAATAATAAAATTGATATATATGTAGAAGGAAATGATCAATATCGAGGATGGTTTATTTCTTCATTAATTATTTCAACAGCTATAAATAATAATATTCCATATAAAACAGTAATAGGTCATGGATTTACTGTTGATAATAATGGAAGAAAAATGTCTAAATCTCTAGGAAATATTATTAAACCTCAAAATATAATAAATACATTAGGTAGTGATATTTTAAGATTATGGGTTGCTTCTACAGATTATACTAATGAAATAAATATATCTTTAGATATATTAAAAAGAACTACAGAAACCTATAGACGTATTCGTAATACAGTAAGATTTATATTATCTAATTTAGATCAATTTATACCAGAAAAAAATATAGTCCAAAAAAAAAATATGCTAGTTTTGGATAAATGGATTATTCATAAAACAAAAATTATACAAGATAATATAATAAAATATTATAATATTTATAATATAAAAAATGTAATACAAGAAATAATGCAATTTTGTTCTGTAGATTTAGGATCTATTTATTTTGATATTATTAAAGATAGACAGTATACATTTAAAAAATGTAGTATAGAAAGATTAAGTTGTCAAACATCTTTATATATGATTCTTGAAGCTTTAGTAAGATGGATAGCACCAATATTATCTTTTACAGCTCATGAAATTTGGAATTATATTCCAGGAAAAAGATCTAAATATATTTTTACAGAAAAATGGTATTCTAAATTATTTTATTTATCATCAAATGATATCATGAATTATGAATATTGGAACGATATTTTTATTTTTAAAAATGAAATAAATAAAATAATTGAATATGCAAGAAATAAAAAAATTATAGGTAGTTCTTTAGAAGCAAATATTATTGTTTATGTAAATAAAAATATTTATAAAAAATTAATAATTTTAGGTTCAGAATTACGTTTTTTATTATTAGTATCTAATATTTCCTTTTATTATGAAGAAAAAACATCTATAAATAAATTAATACAAAGTTTTAAAATTAAAAAATCAAAATATTTAAAATGTAAACGTTGTTGGTATTATTCGAAAGATATAAATAATAATATTTGTAATCGTTGTGAACTAAATACTATAGGTAATGGTGAAAAACGTTTATTTATTTAATAATTTTTAATAAAATTAGGAAAAAAATGAAGAGAAAAAATATTTATATCTTATTATTTATATTAATAGATTTTTTTTGTAAAAATTTAATTATACAAAAAATAAAATTATATAAATATTATTATATTTGTTCTTGTTTGAATTTTATTTATGTAAAAAATTATGGAATAATTTTTGGTTTTTTTGAAAAAAATAAAAATACTATTTTTTTTTTAACATAATAAATATTATATTAATAATATTTTTTTTTATAAAAAATAAAAATAAGACATTATCTAATATTTTTATATTAGGTGGAATATTAGGTAATTTTATTAATAGAATTAAATATGGTTTTGTGATAGATTTTATAGATATTCATATATCTAATTATCATTTTCCAACTTTTAATATTGCAGATATTTTAATTTTTATTGGAATTATTTTAATTATAAAAGATATTTTTAAACATTAAATAATAAATAGGTTAGTTTTATGCAAAATAATAAAATTCGTTTAGCAATAGCAGGTATTAATGGACGTATGGGACAAAATATTTTAAAAATATTAAATACAAATAAAGTAAATAATATTTTATTAAATGGAGTTACAGAACATAAATTGTCTATAAAAAATAAAAATAAAATCCTATATAAATCAAATTTTTTAAAAATTAAACCTAATTTAATTGATATTAAAGATAAATTTGAAATTTTAATAGATTTTACAAATCCATTAACAACATTAGAAAATATTAATTTTTGTAAAAAATATAAAAAAAAAATTGTTATTGGAACTACAGGTTTTACTGAAAAACAAAAATTAATAATAAACAAAATATCAAAAAATATAGCTATTGTTTTATCTTCTAATTTTAGTCAAGGTATAAATTATTTATTAAAAATAATAGAAAATTTTACTAAAATTTTATGTAAAAATAAAGAAATAAATAATTTAGATATAGATATAATCGAAAAACATCATAAAAAAAAAAAAGATCTCCCATCAGGGACAGCATTATCTTTAAAAGATACTATTACTAATATTTGTGAAAAAATTAATATTTTTAAAAAAATAACATGTCATTCTATTAGAGCAGCTGATTTATATGGAGAACATAATATTTTATTTTCTTTTATTGGCGAACAAATAGAATTAACTCATAAAGCATCAAATAGAATTTCTTTTGCAAAAGGTGCAATTAATGCTGCTATTTGGCTCCATAATAAAGAAATAGGAATATATAATATGCATGATGTGTTAGGAATATAAAATATAATTTTTAATTAATATTTTGAATATAAAATAATTATATAAATAAAAAATCTATATGAATTATTTTACTATTTTTGTAAGGATGATATTGAATATCTAAAATTTTTACTTTATATGTTTTTTTTTTTTCATCTATTAATTGAATTTTTTTTTTTAAAAATTTTTTTAAATCAATATTAATTATGTCTGTATTATTTATAATAACAGGTATTTCTTTTTTTTTTTTACCGTAAATAATAGCTGGAAATTGATTATTAATTCTTAATCTTCTGCTAAATTTTTTCCCTATTTCTGTTCTTTTTAAAAATTTTATATTATTCATATTATATCTCTTTTTTTAATTTTATTAAAATAATTTTTTTGCAGTATCTAATAAATCTTTTTTAAATATTTTTTTCATATTTAAAATAGCATCAATAATATCATGATGAACCATTTTATTATTCTGGATACCTATACATCTTCCTCCATATCCTTTGTATAGTAATTCTACTGCAAATGATCCCATGCGAGAACCTAATATACGATCATATGCGACAGGAGTTCCTCCTCTTTGGAGATATCCTAAAACTGTAGTTCTAGTTTCACGTTTAATTTTATTTTGTATGAAAATTGCTAGTTTATTAATATCACAAATCAATTCTGTAATCAATACTATTGCATGTTTTTTCCCTTTTTTTATACCTATTTTTATTTCTTTTACTAAATCTTCTTGATTATAATTAATTTCTGGTAAGACAATAAACTCACAACCTCCAGCAATCGCTGCTGCTAAAGTTAAATCTCCACAACGTCTACCCATAATTTCAACAATAGATATTCTCTGATGGGAAGTAGATGTATCTCTTAATTTATCAATAGCTTGAACAATAGTTTCAAGTGCAGTATAGTATCCTATACTAAAATCAGTACCTACAACATCATTATCAATTGTTCCTGGTATGCCTATACATGGAAATCCAATTTCTGTTAATAATTTAGCTCCCATATAAGTTCCATCTCCTCCTATTACAACTAAGGCATCAATACCATTTTTTTTCATATTATTTATAGCAATAGAACGTATTTTTTTATTCTTAAATTGAATAAAACGAGCAGATCCTAAAAAAGTACCTCCTTTATTTATAATATCAGAAACACTATATCTGTTTAATTTAATAATATGATTATTATATAATCCTAAATAACCATTATATATTCCAAAAACTTCGATATTATATCCTAATGCTGTTCTAACTACCCCCCTAATAGCAGCATTCATTCCTGGAGCATCTCCTCCACTTGTAAGAACACCAATTTTTTGAATCATTTGATACCTCGTCGAAATATATAATATTGTATTGATAAAATTAATTCTTAAAAAAACCTTTATATTTTTCAGAAACAATAGAGTATGGATCTTGATGTATAATTATATCTGAATAAGGAAATTTTTTATTTAAAGCATTTTCTATTTTTTTTGCAATTGAATGTGATTCTAATAAGGGTAAATTATCTTCTAATACTAAATGAAGTTGTATAAAACGAGTGGGTCCAGATTGTCTTGTTTTTAATTGGTGAGCTCCTTTTACTTTTGGCCAAGAAGTAATTATATCTATTATAATTTTTTTTTCATGTTCTGGTAAAGCTCTATCTAATAGAGATTGTATGGCTTTATAACCTACTTTAAAAGCATTATAAAAAATAAATATACTTATAATTAGTGCGATAAATGAATCTGCCTGTTTTATATTAAAAAAATTTAAAATTAAAGCAATTAGAATGGCGCTATTAATTAAAATATCAGATTCATAATGAATCATATCAGCATGAGTAGCTTGACTATTTGTTTTAGCAATTACCTTTTTTTGAAAAATAACTAATATTAAAGTTAAAAAAAATGAAATTATTATAACTAATATTCCAATAATTGGATAGTGTAATTTTGTAGGATGAGATATATATTTTAAACTATTTAAAAATAAAAATATTGCTGTTATACAAATAAATATACTTTGTGTTAAAGCAGATAATGATTCAGCTTTACCATGACCAAAAGTATGTTCTAAATCAGCAGGTTGTAATGAATAATATATAATTAATAAATTAGTTGAAGAAGACATAATATCTACTAAAGAATCTACACAAGCAGCTAACATACTAATAGATTTAGTTTGCCACCAAGCTAATAATTTTAATATTAATAATATTAAAGATAATAAAATTGCTAAATTTGTAGCTTTGGTGATTAAATTACTATATTCATGTTTTTTTTTTTTAGATATATTATTCATATTTATATTTAATCCGTATTAAATTTTCTATAAATTAATAAATTTTATATTTTAAAATAATAAATTATTTTAACATTAATTTTTATTTTATTAGAAATATGTTAAATTTTAATTTATATTTTATTAAAAAAAATGAATTTTATTATACTAAAATAATAAAATTAAATATATTAAAAAATAAATGAAAGAATTTAATGAGAAAACATTTCAAGGGATGATTTTTATTTTACAAAATTATTGGGCAGAACAAGGTTGTAGTATAATTCAATCTATTGATACTGAAGTTGGAGCAGCAACATCACATCCTATGACATGTCTATATGTAATAGGAAAAAATCCAATTAAGTTGGCTTATGTTCAATTATCAAGAAGACCATCTGATGGAAGGTATGGACAAAATTCTAATAGATTACAACAATATTATCAGTTTCAAGTGATAATGAAACCTCCTCCTAATAATATTCAATTTTTATATTTAAAATCTTTAGAAACATTAAAAATAGATTTAAAAAATAATGATCTTTGTTTTATGCATGATAATTGGGAAAATCCTACATTAGGAGCATATGGAATTGGTTGGGAAATATGGCTTAATGGTATGGAAATAACTCAATTTACATATTTTCAACAAATGGGAGGATTACCTTGTAATCCAATTACAGGAGAAATTACTTATGGATTAGAAAGATTAGCAATGCATTTACAAAATGTAAAAAATATATTTAATTTAATATGGAATAAAGATCAAAATAATTCTATTACTTATAAAGATTTTTTTTATAAAAATGAAATAGAACAGTCTATTTATAATTTTAAATATACAAATATTGATTTTCTTATATATTGTTTTCAAAATTATGAAAAAGAAATTATTTATTTATTAAATTTAGAAAAACCATTAATTTTTCCTGCATATGAAAAACTTTTAAAAGCATCACATTGTTTTAATTTATTAGAAGCACGTAAATTTTTTTCTCATACTGAAAGACAAAGATATATTTTAAAATTACGTAATATGACAAAATTAATTGTTACAAAATATTATAATTATATAAAATAATAAAATTATTAATTAGGTATTAACTTTATGTGTAAAAATATTCTATTATTAGAAATTGGTATAGAAGAAATTCCTTCAAATTATTTATTAAAAATATCACAAATAATTTTAAAAAATTTTAAAAATGAACTAAAAAAAAACTGTTTTAAATATAAAACAATAAAATGTTTTTTTACTTCTAGACGTATTGCGTTACAAATTTATTTTATAAATATAAAACAACCTAATTATTTTTTTAATATTAAAGGTCCTTCTATTTCTAATAGAGAAAATATTTTTGAAAATAAAATAATTCAATATTGGATAAAAAAATATAATATTAAAGATATAAAAAATATTTTTTATAAAAATAAATATGTTTTTTATAAAAAAATTATAAAAGGATTACATATAAAATACTTATTATCAAATATGATAACAAATTCTTTAAAAAACATTATCTCTATTCCTAATTTTATGTTTTGGCATGAAAATATTTTTAAATTTATTAGACCAATAAGAACTATTGTATTAGTTTTAGGAAAAAAAAATATTAAAAAAAAAATATTAAATATTAAATCAGATAATATTATTCAAGGACATAGATTTATGTGTCAAAAAAAAATAATTTTAGAAAATTCAGAAGAATATGAAAAATTATTATTTGAAAAAGGAAAAATAGTTGTTGATTATATTAAAAGAAAAAATATTATTTTTAATAAAATTAAAAAAATAACAAATAAATTACATGCTGTTATTAAAATAAATGAAATTTTTTTAGAAGAATTATCCTCTATGTTAGAGTGGCCTATAGCATTAATAGGAAAATTTAATAAAAAATTTTTAACATTACCATCAGAAATATTATCATATGTAATGATTAAATACCAAAAATATATTCCTTTATATGATAAAAAAAATAATTTATTATGTAATTTTATTATTTTAATAAATATTAAAACAGATAATAATGAAAAAATTATTAATAATCATGAAGAAGTAATTAAATCAAGATTTAAAGATATTCAATTTTTCTTTCAAAATGATTTAAAAATAAAATTTGAACAATATTTAAATAAATTAAAAAATATTATTTTCCAAGAAAATTTAGGTAATTTATTTGAAAAAACTATAAGAATAGAAAAAATATCTCAATATATATCAAAAAAAATTATTCAAAATATTAATATAATTGATTGTATTAGAGCAAGTAAGTTATCTAAATGTGACTTAGCAACACAAATGGTTTATGAATTTCCTGATTTAAAAGGAATTATTGGTATGTATTATGCAAAATATAATAAAGAAAATAAAAATGTAACACAAGCTATTAAAGATCAATATCAATATAAAAAAAATAATTTTATACCTAAAAATATAGTTTCTTGTATTTTATTTATTGCAGATAAAATAGATACCTTGGTAGGTATGTTTAGTATACAATTAATACCAACAGGAGATAAAGATCCATTTTCTTTAAAAAATATAATATTAGTTATAATACGTATTATTATCGAAAAAAAAATAGAAATTAATTTAATTAAATTAATTAATTTTAGTCTTTTTTTATATAAAAAAGATTTTATTGATAAAGAAAAAATCTTAAAACAAATATTAATTTTTATAAAAAAAAGATGTAACAATTACTATATATCATTAGGATATAAAAAAAATATTATTAATTCTATTTTAGATAATAAAATAAATAATTTATTAATTTTAGATTATAAAATAAAAGCATTAGATTTATTTCTTAAAAATGAAAAAAAACAAATTAATTTTTTAATTTTAACTTTTAAAAGAATAAATAATATTTTATTAAAAAATAAAAAATATATAAATAAAAATAATCAGATTAATACTTATCTATTAAAAAATAAAGAAGAAATTATTTTATTTAGATATATTATTAAATTATCTAAAATATTAAAATTAAAAATTAAAAATAACGAATATTATAATATTTTGTTAATATTATCTGAATTATATTATCCTGTTAATAATTTTTTTAAGAAAGTAATAATTAATCATAAAGATAATGAGTTTAAAAAAAATAGAATTTTAATTTTATACCATATAAAAAAATATTTATTAATCGTATCTAATCTTATTCATTTATATTAATTTTAATTTTTTTAATGTATTCTCTATAATTTTTTGATTACACATTGTAAGTTGAGTCATTGGTAATCTCATTGTACCATTTTTAATTAGTCCTAATCTTTGTGCTGCCCATTTAATAGGTATTGGATTAGATTCAAGAAATAATTGATTATGTAATAGAATTAATTCTTTATTAATTTTTTTTGCTTTATGAATTTTTTTATCTCTTATATAATTACAAAATTTGTTCATTTTTGATGCAACAATGTTAGCGGTAACAGATATAACCCCATCTCCTCCTAATAACATAAATTCAAAAGAAGTTTTATCATCTCCACTAATTAAAAAAAATTTCTTTTTTATTAAATTTTTAATTTTATGTACACGAGATAAATCTCCAGTTGCTTCTTTTACTCCTACTATATTATCAATTTTCGACAATTTATAAATTGTTTCTGGTAATAAATCACATCCTGTTCTGGAAGGAACATTATATAGTAATTGAGGTAATATAGTATTTTTTGCAATTGCTTTAAAATGTTGATATAAACCTTCTTGTGTAGGACGATTATAGTAAGGAGTAATATTCAGACAACCTATAATTCCTGAATTTTCTAGAACAGATATTATCTTAATACTTTTAGATGTAGAATTAAATCCTGTTCCAGCTATAATAGGAATTTTTTTTTCTGAAAAATCTAATGCATACATTATAATATTTATTTGTTCATTATATGTTAATGTTGCAGCTTCTCCTGTTGTCCCCATAATAACAATTGCTTTTGTACCACTATTAATATGATATTTAATAAGTCTTTGTAAACTTTTTTTACAAAGATTACCTTTAATATCCATTGGAGTTATAAGTGCTACAATACTTCCGGTAAACATTAAATTATAATCCATATTAATTAATATTAATTAATAAATAATAACAAAATCAGAGTAAATAAACAAATTATTATGATTTTAATTATTTAATTAAAATTTTTAAAAGTTTAAAATTATTTTTTTATTTTATTTAATTTTTGTAAAAAATTATCTATTTTTTTTTTTACATCTAAAATAGATAATGTATTATTAATTTTTTTATAAATGATTTCATTTTTTAAATGATCTTTATAATAATAATTAGTTAATGGTTTAGTTTGTTTTAAATACTCTTTTAAACGATTTTTTATCGTAATTATATTATCATCTGTTCTTGTTATTAATGTTTCACCAGTTATATCATCTTTATTTTTTATTTTTGGAGGATTAAAAATTACATGATAAGTCCTACCTGAAGGTAGATGTATTTTCCGGCCTATAATTCTTTTAATAATTTGATTAATTGGTATATAAAATTCTAAAATTATATTTATTTTTATATTTTCTTTTTTTAGAATATTAGCTTGTAAAATATTTCTAGGAAATCCATCTAATAAAAAACCTTTTTTACAATCAATATTGTATAATCTATTTTTAATAATTTTAATTATTATATCATCAGGAACCATAATACCATTTTTAATAAATTTTTTTATTTTTTTAGTTAAAAAAGTATATTTATTTTTTAAAATATAATTTCTTAACATATTTCCAATAGAAATATTAGGTAAATTATATTTTTCAGATATAAATCTAGCATAAGTTCCTTTACCTACTCCAGGAGGACCTAATAATATTATACGCATTTAATAATATGCTCATTTTAAAAAAATTTAAAATATGTTTTTTCAAAAATATTAATTTCTTTAGAATATTTTTTTGTTAGATCTATTTGATCTAAATCATTTGTAATAAAATTAACTATGTCATTATTTATTTTAAAATTAAAAATTTTTTTATTAATTATAATTTTTTTATAAAATAAATTTATATAACAATATATACCAGGAGATTTTTGTATTATAAAAAATAATTGATCAATTATTTTTTTATTTAAAATAATTAATAATAATTTATTATTAATTGCATTATTATAAAATATATCTGCATAACTAGATGCAATAATAGTATGAAAACCAAAATCTAATAATGCCCATGGAGCATGTTCTCTTGAAGAACCACATCCAAAATTATCTCTAGTTAATAAAATTTTTGAATTTTTAAATTCTTTTTTATTCAAAATAAAATTAGGATTAATTATTTTACTTTCATTATCTAAATATCTCCAATCATTAAATAAATATTTCCCAAATCCTTGTTTATTATTTTTTTGTAAAAATTGTTTTGGAATAATAACATCTGTATCAATGTTTGATCTATTAAAAGGAACTATAATACCATTAAATTGTAATTTATTATTCATAAATATTTCTTATTATAAATTTATATTAATAAAATAACCATATATAGCTGTAATTGCTGCTATAACAGGACTAACTAAATGAGTTCTACTATTACGTCCTTGACGACCTTCGAAATTTCTATTACTAGTAGAAGCACATCTCTCTCCAGGTTGTAATTTATCATCATTCATTGCTAAACACATAGAACATCCTGAATATCTCCATTCAAAACCAGCATTTTTAAAAATTTTATCTAATCCTTCTTTTTCAGCTTGTTTTTTTACCATATTAGACCCAGGAACAACTAAAGCAGTAATATGAGAAGCAATTTTTTTCCCTAAAACTATTTTTGCAGCAGCTCTTAAATCTTCAATTCTAGAATTTGTACAAGAACCAATAAAAACCTTATCAATTTTTAAATTAATTAATGTAATTCCTTCATGTAAATCCATATATTTTAAAGCCTTTATTGCTAATTTTTTCTTATTTTCATTTTTATATGAATTTATTAATGGAATAGGTTCATCTATACTAATTATTTGTTCAGGATTTGTTCCCCAAGAAATTTGAGGAGTTAATTGTGAAATATCTATGTTTATAATTTTATCAAATTTAGCATTATGATCACTATATAATGTTTTCCAATATTTTAATGCTTTTTCCCATAACTCCTTTTTAGGAGTAAATTTTTTATTTTTTAAATATGATAAAGTAGTATTATCAGGTGCAATTAATCCTGATTTGGCTCCCATTTCAATAGACATATTACAAATAGTCATTCTAGATTCCATACTTAATTGTTTTATAACATTACCATTAAATTCAATAATATATCCGTTACCCCCACTAATACCAACTTTTCTAATTATGAATAAAATAATATCTTTTGCAGTAATATTTTTTGGTATATTACCATTAATATTTATTAACATATTTTTAGCACGATTTTGTTTTAAAGTTTGAGTTGCTAAAACATGTTCTACTTCTGAAGTACCAATACCAAAAGATAATGCACCAAATGCTCCATGAGTAGAAGTATGTGAATCTCCACATACAATTATCATTCCAGGCAATGTAATACCCTGTTCTGGTCCTATAACATGTATAATCCCTTGTAAGGGATGATAAATATCATATAGTGTAATATTGAAGTCATTACAATTTTTTATTAGTGTCTCCATTTGTTTTTTAGCTATATAACCAGATGCTTCTATATTTTTTATTTTAGTAGATACATTATGATCCATAGTTGCAAAAGTTTTATTTGCTCTATAAACTTTTCTATTTTTATCTCTTAATCCTTGAAATGCTTGTGGTGAAGTAACTTCATGAATAAAATGTCTATCTATATATAATAAATTAATATTATTTCTTAAATTATAAATAATATGTTTATCATATATTTTTTCATATAATGTTTTTCCCATATATTTATACCTATTTTTTATTAAATAATAGTTTCCATAATTAATGTTCCCATATCATCAGTTGTGACTATCTTTTCATTTTTACTATTAGTAAATAAATCTTTTGTTCTATAACCTATACTTAGTATTTTTTTAATAGCATTTTTAATTTTTTGAGATATATTTCTTTCTTTTAAAGAAAATTCGATTAACATTGCTAATGATAATATTTGTGCTATAGGGTTAGCTATATTTTTACCAGCAATATTAGGAGCAGAACCACCTGATGGTTCATATAAACCAAAATAATTTTGATTAAAACTAGCTGAAGGTAAATTACCTATCGACCCAGAAATCATAGCACATTGATCAGATATAATATCTCCAAATAAATTTGAACATAATACAACATCAAATTGTGATGGATTTTTCATTAATTGCATTACAGCATTATCAATATACATATGTTCTAATTTTACTGATATATATTGTTTTGATATTTCTGTTAAAACTTCACGCCATAATATGGATGTATTTAAAACATTTGCTTTATCAATAGAGCATATTTTTTTTTTTCTTTTTAAAGCTATATTAAAAGCAATATGTGCAATTCTCTCTATTTCAAATCTTGAATATATTTCAGTATCAAATGCATATTCATCTATACCTTTTCCTTTTCTCCCATTAGGTAAACCAAAATATATACCTCCTGTTAATTCTCTAATACAAATAATATCAAAACCTTTACATAAAATTTCTTCTTTTAAAGGACTTAAAATACCTAAATCTTTATAAAAAAAAGTAGGACGTATATTTGCAAATAAATTAAAATGTTTTCTTAATTTTAATAATGATCCTTTTTCTGGTCTTTTATTTAAAGGTAAATAATCCCATTCAGGTCCACCTACAGATCCAAATAATATAGCATTAGATTTTTCACAACCATATAACGTTTTTTTAGGTAATGGATTACCATATATATTTATAGCAGCTCCACCAACAACATAAGTATCAATAGCTATTTTTTTAGTTATATATTTTTCTATTTTTTCTAATATTTTTATTGCTTGTTTCATAATTTCTGGACCTATACCATCTCCAGGTAAAATAGCTATTTTAAATATATCTGACATTATTGTTCCTTAAAATTTTAAAATTTATTAATTTTCATTATATTTTTTTGTACTTGATCAGATCTCCAAATATTATTAAGGCAATTAATTATAGAAATAACTGAAGCTTTTATAATATCTTTAGATAACCCAATACCATGAAAAATTTTTTTTTTATATTTCATTTTAATATTAACTTGTCCAATTGATTCTTCAGTATTATTTTTAGTTGTCAATACATACTGAATAAATTTTATATTATAGTTTGTTATTTTAATTATTGTTTTGTATATTGCATCAATTGGTCCTAATCCTGTTGCTGCTTCTAATTTTGTTAATTTTCCACATTTTAATTTTATAGTTGCAATAGATAAATTAGAATTTGATTGTATATTAAAATATATTAATGAGTAATATTCTGTACTATTTTCTATTTTACTATTAAAAGCTAATGCTTCTAAATCATAATTAAAAATTTGTCCTTTTTTATCAGCTAATTTTATAAATTTATTATATAATTGATTAATATCGTATGTATTTTTTTTATATCCCATTAATTTCATATGATATTTAACGGCAGCTCTTCCTGATTTAGAAGTAAGATTAATTTTTGTTTTATTTAAACCTATATCTTGAGGATTTAAAATTTCATAAGTTTTTTTATTTTTGATTATTCCATCTTGATGGATACCAGAAGAATGTGAAAAAGCATTACTTCCTACAATAGCTTTATGTATAGCTAATGGAATATTACAAATATTACTCACTATTTTACTTGTATGATATATTTTTTGATAGTTTATATTAGTGAAAAAATGCATACTTTTTTTTCGAGTATATAGAGCCATAATTACTTCTTCCAAAGCACAATTACCAGCTCTTTCACCTATTCCATTAATAGTTCCTTCTATTTGTCTTGCACCTGCATTTATTGCAGTGATAGCGTTACCAACAGCCATTCCTAAATCATTATGTGTATGAACTGAAATAATACATTTATCTATATTATCGACTTTCTTCTTTAAAGAAGAAATTATATTATAATATTCTTGAGGAAATGTATAACCTACCGTATCTGGTATATTAATAGTTGTCGCTCCTGCATCAATAGCTGTTTTTACTACTAAACATAAATCATTGATAGGTGTTCTACTTCCATCTTCACAAGAAAACTCAATATCATCAGTATATTTACGAGCATATTTTATCATAAATGATATTTTTTCTATTACTTTATTTAAAGTAGTTTTTAATTTTGTAGTAATATGTATAGGAGAAGTTGCTAAAAAAATGTGAATTCTAAAATTATTAGATTTTTTTAATGATTTATAAACTAGATCTATATCTTTTTCTTTACATCTAGCTAATCCACATAATTTACTATTTTTTATAATATATGATATTTTTTTTGCAGTTTGATAATCATTAGGAGAAGACATTGGAAATCCAACTTCAATAATATCAATACCCATTTCTTCTAAAGAAAGTGCTATTTCTATTTTTTCTTGAGTATTTAAATTAGATTTAAGTGATTGTTCTCCATCACGTAAAGTAGTATCAAAAAGAATAATTTTTTTTTTCATATAAATGTTATCTCTTAAAACAGAATTTATTAAGTATATTTACTATTATTTTTTATAATAAAATTATTTTAATAATTAATTAAATAGTTAAAATAATATATTTTATATATATTTAATATATTAAATATAATAGTTTATATTGATAATATATTTAAATAAAAAATTAATTTTTATAAATTTTTATTTAATTAATAATTTTATTATATTAAATGATATTAATGAATATTAAAATTATAAATTATTAAATATTAAATTTTTTAAGGATATTATGTATTCAATAGATAAATTTTATATGATGTATGCTATTAAGTTAGCTAAATTAGGTATTTTTACTACAACTCCTAATCCAAATGTAGGATGTGTTATTGTAAATAATAAAAAAATTGTTGGTCAAGGATATCATTTTAAAGCAGGAGAATCTCATGCAGAAATTAATGCATTAAAAATAGCAGGTAAATATGCTAAAGGATCAACAGTTTATGTTACATTAGAACCTTGTAATTATAAAAATTTAACACCTTCTTGTTGTAAAGCATTAATTAATGCTAAAATAAAAAGATTAGTAGTTGCATCAAAAGATCCTAATCCAAGAATAAATGGAAAAGGATTAAAATATTTATCTTCTAAAGGAATTCAAATAACTAAGAATATTTTATCGAAAAAAGCGGAATCAATAAATTATGGATTTTTTAAAAGAATGAATACTGGTATTCCTTGGATACAACTTAAATTAGCATCATCTTTAGATGGGAAGATTGCACTTTTAAATAGTAAAAACAAATGGATATCATCAAAAATTTCAAGAAATGATGTTCATAAATTAAGAGCAAAAAATACGGCTATTTTAAGTACAAGTAAAACTATTTTACAAGATAATTCTACTTTACTGGTTAAATGGAATAAATTAAATTATTATATCAAAAAAAGATATCCTAAAAAATTCTTAAGACAGCCAATTAGAATTATTTTAGATCGATTAAATACAATAAAACCTACTGACAAAATAATTTTATTTCCTGGTAAAATTTTTTTAATAAAATCAAAATATACTTTTGAAAATTGGCCTAATTATGTAGAACAAATTATTATTCCTGAAATTAATGGTTATTTTAACTTAAAATATTTATTTAAAATATTGGGTAATAAAGGAATTAATTCTGTTCTTATAGAAGCAGGAAGTATATTATCAGGATATTTAATTGCTTATAATTTAATAGATGAATTAATTATTTATTTAACACCTAAATTATTAGGAAATATTACAGTAAGTTTATGTAGTATAAATAAATTTATGAATATTATTAATGTTCCAAATTTTTATTTTACAAATGTTAAAAAAATAGGACCAGATTTAAAATTAATATTAAAACCTATTAAATAATTTGATAAAAAAGGATAATACAAATATATTATGAAAATTATTGATGAAAATATTATAGTTCCTAATGCTTTTATTGCGATTGTTATATCAAGATATAACACTTTTATAAATAAAAATTTATTATATTCTACTATTGATACTTTACAAAGAATAGGTATGGTTCAAGATAAAAATATAACTATATGTTGGGTCCCAGGAAGTTATGAAATAGCATCAGTTATTAATTTATTAATACAAAAAAATATCTATGATGGTATAATAGCTATTGGTACTATTATTAAAGGAGAAACATCTCATTTTAAATATCTATCTCAAGAAGTATGTTCTCAAATATCTAGTTTATCAGTAAAAAATAATATTCCAATTTCTTTTAGTATCTTAACAACAAACAATATTAAACAAGCAATTGAAAGATCTGGTATTAAAAAAGGTAACAGAGGTACAGAAGCAGCTTTAACGTTATTAGAAATGATTAATATATTTAAAGCAATAAAATTATTACATACAAAAAATAAAAAGGAAGTTAAGTGAAATTTATTGGTAGATATTATTCTAGAAAATATGCTTTACAAGCAATTTATTCTTGGCAATTGTCTAAAAATAATTTTAATGATATTAAATATTATTTTCTAAATGAATCAATAAAAAATATCAATATTATTGATATTGATTATTTTAATGATTTAATAAATGGTGTTATAGTTAATAGTTTTTATTTAGATAATATAATGAAACCATTTTTATCTCGTAAATTATTTGAATTAGGACAAATTGAAAAAGCAATTTTACGTATTTCTTCATACGAATTAATAAATCGTTTAGATGTTCCACATAAAGTAATAATTAATGAAAGTATTTGTCTTGCAAAAAAATTTGGAGGAGTAGAAAATAGTTATAAATTTATTAATGGGGTATTAGATAAGATTGCAAATAAATTAAGAATTTAAATAATTAAAATTTTTTGTTAATTAATAATAAAAACTATATATTTTAAATTTAAAATAAATAGTATTTATTATTATTTATATATTTAAAATTTTTATAATTCTTTTTCAATTTTTAAAGATGTTTTTTCCCCTAAAATAATTTGTACTAATTTTAAATTAAATGTAATTGCATATTTTACACTTTGTGCTGTTAATAATTTATATTTGTCGTCCCAATAAACTGGGTATTTTACCCACTGTTGATATGGTATTAAATATTTTAATCCTAAATATCCAGTCATTTTAGCATTAGGAAATAAATTATTAGCACTAATAACCATAGCAGGAGCAGCACATATTGCTCCAATTATTCGATTAGTATTCTTAATTTTTTTTAAAAATTTTAACAAAAAAATATTTTTTTGAAAAAATTTTGATGCTTGTAATCCACCTGGCAAAATAATTGCTACTATATTTTTAAAATTAATTTTTGTTATTTGATTAAAAAAAAGATCACTTATAATTTTTGTACCATAAGCACATATTATTTCTCGTTTATTGTTTAGACTAACTAATATAACATTTATATTACTTCTATTTAAAATATCTATAGAAGATATAGTTTCTATATCTTCGATACCATCTGTAACAAAGATAAGAACAGAGTAATGTTTTCTCATTTAAATATTTTCCTTATTTAAATAAATAAAATATTATTAATTATATACAGGGAATAATTTACACAATTTTAGAATATCATTTTTTATATTTTGATAATATTTATTTTTTTCATTTAAAATATTTATAATATATTGACATAATATATATATTTCTTTTTTTTTAAAACCTCTTTTTGTAATAGCTGGAGTTCCTATTCTTATACCAGAGGTAATACTTGGAGGATTTATATCATTAGGTATACTATTTTTATTAACAATAATATTATATTTTTCTAATAATAATTCAGCTTCTAAACCTGTAATATTCTTATTTGTTAAATCTATAATAAATAGATGATTATCAGTTTCATTAGAAATTATTTTATAGTTATTTTTTTTTAATATTTTTACCATTAATTTTGCATTTTTTAAAATTTGTTTTTGATATCTAATAAAATTAGGTGTTAATGCTTCTTTAAAAGCTATTGCTTTAGCTGCAATAATATGCATTAATGGTCCTCCTTGACTCCCAGGAAAAACAGATTTATCAAATTTTTTAAATAAATGTTTATTTTTTTTTGATGATAATATAATACCTCCTCTAGGTCCAGATAATGTTTTATGTGTTGTACTAGTAACTACATGAGCATAAGGTAATGGATTTGGATATAATCCCGCAATAATTAATCCAGCAATATGAGAAATATCAACAAAAAAATATGCATTTACTATATCTGCAATACTTCTCATTTTATTCCAATCACATATCCTTGAATAGGAAGAAAAACCGCCAATAATCATTTTTGGTTTATATTTTTTTGCTAATTTTAATAAATGATTATAATCAATTATACCTTGTATATTAGTTTTATATGATATATTTTTATAAAATTTTCCTGAAAAATTGACTTGAGATCCATGTGTTAAATGGCCTCCATGTGAATGTTCTAATCCCATAATAATATCTCCAGGTTTTAATAAAGCCATATATACAGCAAAATTAGCTTGTGATCCTGAATGTGGTTGTACATTTACATAATCTGCATTGAATAATTTTTTAGCTCTTTTTATAGCAATACTCTCAATTTGATCAATATATTTACAACCTCCGTAATATCTATTATTTGGATATCCTTCTGCATATTTATTAGTTAATATAGATCCTTGAACTAACATAACATTATGTGATGTATAATTTTCTGAAGCTATTAAATTAATATTTTCTTCTTGTCTTTTTGATTCTTTATATATTAAATTAAAAATTTCTATATCAGAATTTGATATTTTTTTACTTTTTTTCAAATGTAATTACCTTTATAAATAAAATTATTTTTTTTTTCTTTTTAAATAAAAAAAATCATGTATAATACTCGTACATTCTTTTTTTAAAATTCCAGAATTTATTTTTATTTTATAATTAATATTATAAATTCCTAATAAATCTACAAAAGATCCTATATTACTATACTTTTTATTATAAGTACTAAATACTAAACGAGAAATTCTACTCATAATTATAGCTCCAGAACACATTAAACATGGTTCTAATGTAACATACATAGTAGTATTTAATAACCTATAGTTTTTTAAATATTTTCCAGCTCTTCTTAAAGCTATTATTTCGGCATGTGCTGTAGGATCATTATTTTTAATTGTATTATTATTCCCAAAAGAAATTATTTTATTATTTTTTATAATAATTGCTCCTACTGGTATTTCACCATTATATTTAGCTAATTTAGCAAAATATAAAGCATACTTCATCCAATAAATATCGTTTTTCATTAAAATACATTTTATTTTTTATTTAAATATAATTTAATTTTATTAAATAAAAAATATATAAAGAACATATATTTTATTTTAAAAATTAATTGTTATTAGTATAATATACTTAAAATTATTATTAAAATAATAAGAATAATTTAAATTATTAAATAATTTTTATAAAAAAGAGAGATATTTTATAGTGATAAAAAAAATTACAGCAATTCATGGTATGCATGATTATTTATTTCCAAATACTTTAATATGGAAAAATATTGAAAATACTATTGAAAATACTCTAAATAATTATGGGTATCAAGAAATTAAGTTACCTATTTTAGAAAAAAGTGAATTATTTAAAAAAACTATTGGAGAATATACAGATATTATAGAAAAGGAAATGTATACTTTATTAGATAAAAATAATAATTCTTTAACTTTACGTCCAGAAGGTACAGCTGGCTTCATTAGAGCTATTATAGAACATAATAATTTTTTTCAAAATAAACGTTTTTGGTATAATGGACCTATGTTTCGTTATGAAAGACCACAAAAAGGTAGATATAGACAATTTCATCAAATTGGTGTTGAAATAATTGGATTAAAATCTCCTTATATTGATGCTGAAATTATTATAATGATTAATAATATATGGAAAAAATTAAATATTATAGATAATATTTTTTTAGAAATTAATTCTCTAGGTTCTTTAAAAGATAGAAAAAAATATGTAAAAAAATTAACATTATTTTTAGAAAATAATTCTCATCTTTTAGATTTAAAAGATAGAAGAAAAATTTATACAAATCCTTTAAGAATTTTAGATAGCAAAAATAAAAATATTAAAATTTTATTAAAAAATGCTCCAAAATTACAAGATTATCTTAATGATAAAAGTATAAATAAATTTAAAAAATTATGTAAAATTTTAAATTTTATGAATATAAAATTTACTATAAATAATTATTTAGTCAGAGGATTAGATTACTATAATGATATAGTATTTGAATGGAAAACTACTAATATAGGAAAGGGAAATTCTAAAACTATATGTGGTGGAGGAAGATATGATAAATTAATTAATAAAATGAGTAATAAAAAAATTAATAATGGTATTGGTTGCGCTATTGGAATAGAACGTTTAATTTTATTAGTAGAAATGATACAATCCTTAAAAATAGATATTAAATATCTAGTTGATATTTTTTTAATACCAATGGAAAATAATCATATTTTAAAAAAAATTTTAGTTATTGGGGAATTAATTAGAAATAAATTTCCTAAACTTAGGATAATTACTAGTTATCTTTTTAAAAATTTAAAAAAACAAATTATTCAAGCAAATAAATATAAATCACATTTTATAATTATAATAGGGCAAAAAGAAATAGATAATAATTCTATTATTATTAAAAATTTATTTTTAAAAAAACAAACAATTATACCAGAAAATAAATTAATATTTTATTTGAAAAAAATATTTTATTAATTTTTTTTAATAAAAATATTTTTAATTAAATTTTAATTTAAAAAGAGTAAAATATGAAAATAAAATTATCAAAATTAATGATATTAATATTTATTTTTTGTTCTATTTGTTTAACTTCTTGTACATATGAAAAAGATAGTTTTTTTCATAAAAAAAATAATTCATTATCTAAATTAGATAAAATAAAATTAAAATTAATTTGGCAAAATAAAATAGGAAAAAATAATATTATTTTAAATAAGTTAAATCCTTTTTATTATAAAGGATTTTTATATTTAGCTAATAGTAATGGATATATTTGTTGTATAAATGTTAAAACAGGAAAAATTATTTGGCATATTAATTTAATAAATAGATATTGTTTTTTTTCGTCTTGTAAATATGAATATATTACTTCCGGACCTATAATTTCAAATAATTATTTGTATGTAGGTAATAAACAAGGAAAAATTTTTGCAATAAATATAAAAACAAAATCTATAGTTTGGACACAAAATGTATTTAGTGAAATATTATCTAATTTTGTAATTAGAAAAAATATATTAGTAGTAAATAGTATTGGTAATATTTTACAGGGTTTGAATAAAAATAATGGTAAAATTTTATGGACAGTTAATTTAGGAGATTTCAATACATTTGCTATAAGAGGCTTATCTACTCCTGTACTTTTTTTCGATAATATAATTACTGGTAGTGATAATGGATTAATTAGTTCTCGCATAGTTTCTAATGGATCATTAGTTTGGGAACAGAATTTATTAAGATTTAGTGATACAAATAATTTTATTGATATAAATGATATTGATGTACAACCAGTTATATATAATGAAGTTGTTTATGCAACATCTTATAACGGTACTTTTACAGCTTTAAATTTAAGTACTGGTGATGTTATTTGGGAAAAAATATATTTTACTCATAAAAATTTTATTGTAGATAAAAATAATATCTATTTAATAGATTCTAAAAATAGAATATTAGCATTAAATGCACTAAACGGTAATTTAATATGGAAACAAGATCAATTTAAAAATAATAAAATTGATAATTTATTTATTTATAAAAAAAAAATTTTTTTTACAAATAATAAAGGATTTTTATATTGGATAGATCCTAAAAAAGGATTTTTACTTGGAAATAAAAGAATTGATAAATATAAAATAAATTTTATTTTATTAATAAAAAATAAATTAATTATACAAACTTTATATAATAAAATATATTTATTTAAAATTTTAATAACATAATAAATAAAAGAGTTAAAAATGAAATATAAATATCCTATTATTACTATACTAGGTGATAGTAATGTAGGAAAATCTTCTTTATATAATATTTTAATTAAAAAATATGATTCGTTAGTTAATAAAATACCAAATTTTACAATAGATAGAAAATATGAGAATGCTCAAATTAAAAACTATAAATTTATTTGTGTGGATACAATAAGTTATAATAAATTCGAACAAAAAAAATCTTTAATAAAAGAACAAATTTTGTTATCGATTAAAGAATCAAATATAATTTTATTAATGATAAAAGGAGATAAACTTAATATTACAGATTATAAAATTATTAATTACATTAGAAAATATAATAAAAAAATAATTATTATTGTGAATATAAAAAAAAAATATTTTTTGGATAATGAATTTTATTCTTTAGGTATAGATTTCTATCAAATAGATATCATGAATAAAAATGATATTTTAAAATTTAAAAAAATATTATTTTTTCATATAAATAAAATTTATATAAAAAAAAATTTTTTAAATAAATCAAATACTAAATTTTTAGTAAAAAATAAAAATAATAATATTAAACTAGCTATTGTAGGTATGCAAAATGTAGGAAAATCTACTTTAATAAATAAATTTGTTAATGAAAAAAGAACAATTATTGATAATATGCCTGGTACAACAAGAGAAAACATTTCAATATCATTAAATCATTTAAATAAAAATATTACTGTAATTGATACAGCAGGTATAAAAAAAAAAAATAAAATTACAAATCAAATAGAAAAAATCTCAATTATTGAATCTTATAAAACCATAAAAGTATCTAATATTATTTTATATATAATTGATGGAGAAAAAAAAATTTTTTGTAACCAAGATATAAAAATAATAAAATATATTATTTCACAAAAAAAACCAATTATTATTTTAATAAATAAAATAGATCTTATTAAAGATAAAGATATTTTCTTTATAAAAAATCTTATAAAAAAAAAATTTAAGTATTTTCCTATAATTTCTATTTCTGCTAAATTTATTCTAAATTTAGAACAAATATTTAAACTAATATATAAAATATATAATATTTCAAAAAAAATATATAGTACTTCTAAACTCATGAAAATTTTAAATTTAGCTACTAAAGTAGTTTTACCACCCATATATAATGGTCGACGTATAAAATTAAAATATATACATCAATTAAAAAGTAATTTCTTAATATTTAAGATACATGGTAATCAATTATTAAAATTAAATAATAATTATAAAAATTATTTAATAAATTTTTTTTATAAAAAATTACAATGTATTGGTAGTATTATAAATTTTAAATTTCAAGAAAATAAAAATCCATATAAATAATTTATTAAAATATATTTAATATTTGATTATTTATTATGTAATAAATAATATTTTTAATACATCAATTATAAATATGAAAAAAAATATTCCATATTTTAAATTTGAAATAGCTCCTATGTTAAAAAAAACAAATAAACATTGTAGATATTTTTATCGTAAATTAACTAAAAAATCACTTTTATATACGGAAATGATTCATTGTAATTTTATTAAAAAAAATCCAGTTATTTTATTAGAAAATAAAAATATTGATAATATTGTATTACAAATAGCTGGTAATAATCCAAAATTATTATCTTTATGTGCTAGGAAAGCAGAAAAAATAGGATATAAAGAAATTAATTTAAATTTAGGTTGTCCCTCTTTAAGAGCTCAAAAAAATAATTTTGGTGCATGTTTAATGTATAAACCTTTAATTGTATCAGATTGTATAAAATCTATGAGTGATAATGTTTCTATTCCTATTACTGTAAAAATGCGTATTGGGATTAATAATAATAATAATTATGATTTTTTATATAAATTTATTGATTTATTAATAAATAGTGGATGTAAAAGATTTATTATTCATGCAAGAACAGCTTTACTTTACAAAAACATTAATACAAAAAAAAATTTAATAATTCCAAAATTAAATTATAAAATTATTTACAAAATAAAAAAAAGTTTTTCAAATATCAAAATTTCAATTAATGGAGGTATTAAAACTTTATTAGATATAAAAAAACATTTAAAATATGTTGATGGGGTTATGATGGGTAGGGAAATTTTTAAAAATCCTATGATGTTAGTAGATATAGATAAATTTATTTATCATAATAAATCTTTTATTAAAAATCCTATAATAATAGTAGAATCTATGTTTTCCTATATAGAAAAAGAATTAAAAAAAGGTACTTCTTTAATAACTATTATTAAACCTTTATTAAATATTTTTTATGGTATTTATGGAGCACATAATTTTAAAAATTTTATTTTTAATCAGAAAAAAAATAATTTAGATGTTTTAAAAAAAGCACTTTCTTTTATAAGAATAAAAGAATAAATTTTATTTTTACTATTAAGTACATTTATAGTCAAATTTATATATGGTAATAAATAATTGAATGAAACAATTTAAAAAAGATCTACAAATTGAAAAAATTAAAATTCCTCCTCATTCTATAGAAGCAGAACAATCAATATTAGGAGGATTAATGTTAGATAACAATCGTTGGGAATATATTATAGAGAAAATAATAGTAGATGATTTTTTTATTTTATCGCACAGAATAATTTTTAATGAAATGAATTATTTAATAGAATTAGGTAAACCTATTGATTTAATAACACTTTCTGAATCTCTAGAAAACAAAAAAAAATTAAATCAGGTAGGAGGATTTGCATATTTAGCTGAATTATCAAAAAATATTCCTAGTATATCAAATATATATGCCTATGCTGATATTGTTCATGAACGTGCTATAGTTAGAGAAATGATATCTGTTGCGAATGAAATAGCAGAAGATGGATATTATCCAAATGGTAGAAATAGTGAATATTTATTAAATTTAGCTGAATCTCGTGTATTTAGAATTGCAGAAAAACGTTTTAGTAAAAATACTAAACCAAAAAATTTAGAAGAAATTTTAGATGTGACTATTTCTAAAATTGAATCTTTTTATAATTCACCTAAAAAAGGTATTACCGGGATTGATACTGGATATCATGAATTAAATAAAAAAACATCAGGATTACAAAATTCTGATCTTATTATAATTGCAGCACGTCCTGCTATGGGTAAAACTACCCTTGCAATGAATATTTGCGAACATACAGCAATCTCTCAAGAGAAACCTGTATTAATATTTAGTTTAGAAATGCCTTGCGAACAAATCATGATTCGTATGCTTGCATCTCTTTCACGTGTAAATCAAAGTAAAATTAGAACAGGACAATTAAATGATGATGATTGGAAAAAAATATCAAATACTATGGGTATTTTATTAAAAAAAAAAAATATATATATTGATGATTCTTCAGAATTAACTCCTACAGAAATTAGATTACGTTCTAGAAGAATATTTAAAGAACATAACGGGTTAAGTTTAATCATGGTAGATTATTTACAATTAATGAGAGTTCCTTCATTATCTTTTAATAGAACATTAGAAATATCTGAAATTTCTCGTTCATTGAAATCTTTAGCTAAAGAATTACATGTTCCAGTTGTTGCTTTATCTCAATTAAACAGATCTTTAGAACAAAGATCTGATAAACGTCCTATGAATTCTGATTTAAGAGAATCTGGTTCAATAGAACAAGATGCAGATCTTATTATGTTTATTTATAGAGATGAAGTGTATAACGAAAATACTAATTTACATGGTATAGCTGAAATTATTATAGGAAAACAAAGAAATGGTCCTATTGGTACTATAAAATTAGTTTTTAATAATCAAATTACACGTTTCGATAATTATTCAAATTATTATAATAATGAAAATATTTGATCTCTTTATTAAAATATTTAATTATTTTTTATAAAAAATTAATTTTTTATAAAAAATATTATATTAAAATAATTAATAAAAAATTATTTATACAAATTTTATAAAGGGAAATAAATGTTAAAAATTTTTAATACATTAAGTAGAAAAAAAGAAATATTTACTCCTATTAATAAAAAAAAAGTAAGAATTTATGTATGTGGGGTAACTCCATACGATATTTGTCATATTGGTCATGGTAGAACTTTTATTGTATTTGATATAATTATCAGATATTTAAAATTTTTAGGATATAAAGTTTATTATATAAGAAATATTACTGACATTGATGATAAAATTATAGAATTAGCAAAAAAAAAAAATAAAAGCATAAAATATGTTACACAAAATATTATTAAAAAAATATCAAAAGATTTTAATAATTTAAATATTACATCTCCTAATTTTGAACCTAAAGTTACTGATCATATAAAGGATATTATTTTTACAATAAAAAAATTATTAATAAATAATACTGCATATATTGCTAAAAATGGTGATATTATGTTTTCTATTAAAAAATATCCAAATTATGGAATTTTATCTAAACAAAATACAAAATTACTAAAATTAAATATAAAAATTAAAAATTTTAATGTTAAAAAAAATTATAAAGATTTTGTTTTATGGAAATTAACAAATGAATCTAATATAGGTTGGGATTCCCCATGGGGTTATGGACGCCCAGGATGGCATATAGAATGTTCAACTTTAAGTTATAAATATTTAGGAAAAAATTTTGATATACATGGGGGCGGTAGTGATTTAATGTTTCCTCATCATGAAAATGAAATTGCACAATCTTTTTGTATAGATAAAAAATTTTATGTTAATTATTGGATACATACTGGAATGATTATTATTAATAATACAAAAATGTCTAAATCATTAAAAAATACTTTTAAAATAAAAGATATATTATCAAAATATAATGAAGAAGTTATTAGATATTTTTTAACAATTACTCACTATCGAAAACCTATTATATTTAGTGAAAATAAATTAAAACAAGCTCAATTAGCTATCCAAAAATTATATACTTCTTTATTTTATAAAAAAAATATTTTTATCATAAAAAATATAAGAAACAATTTTTTTTTATTAGAACAAAAATTCTATGAATCTATAAATGATGATTTTAATACTCCAAAAGCATATAGTATTTTGTTTAAAATATCTAAAAAAATTAATATTGCTTATAAACAAAAAAAATATTTAATTGCTAATTATTTTATTTTAAAATTAAAAAAATTAGGTAATATTTTAGGAATCTTATTTTATAATCCAAAAAATTATCTACAAAATAATAAAAATTCACTTAGTTTTTATGGTAAAGATAAAATTGAAAAATTAATTAAAAAACGTAATATTGCTCGTATTCATAAATTATGGGCTGAAGCTGATTTAATTAGAAATAAATTAAAAAAAAATAATATTCTTTTAGAAGATACTAATTTTGGAACAATATGGAAAAAAAAAATTTAAAATTTTATATAATAAAATTATTAGATATTTTATATAAAATTTATAAACTTTTTTATTTTAAAAATAAAATAATAAATCTACGTAGAGAAATTCTAAATTACAATTATAAATATCATGTATTAAATAATTCTAATATTTTGGATTATCAATATGATAAATTAATTTTTAAATTAAAGAAATTAGAAAATTTGTATCCTTATTTAAAAAATAAATATTCTTCGACTAAATTAGTAGGAGCTAGATATAAATCATTAACATTTTTAAAAAAAATATATCATAAAATACCAATGTTATCATTAAATAATGTGTTTAATGAACAAGATTTATTTAAAAAATTTTTATTTCCTATTAATAAAATAATAAAAAAATTAAATTTTTGTTGTGAATTAAAGTTTGATGGTATAGCAATTAATTTATTATATAAAAATGGTATTTTAATAAGTGCAGCTACAAGAGGAGATGGTATTATTGGAGAAAATATTATAAAAAATATTTTAAAAATTAAAAGTATTCCTCATACTTTAAAAGGTAAAAATTTTCCTAAAAACTTAGAAGTAAGAGGCGAAATATTTATAACAAAAAAAAACTTTAAAAAATTAAATCAACAGAGATTTGATAAATATAAATTATTTAGTAATACAAGAAATACCGCATATGGGATTTTAAAAATGAATAAGAATGTTGATAAAAAAATTTTTAATTTACTTAATTTTTATAGTTATGGTATTGGTTTTATAGATCAAATTAAATTTTCTAATCAACAAGAAATATTACTAAAATTAGAATATTTTGGGATTCCAATATCTAAATATACAAGAATTTATTCTTCTTATTATAAAATTATTAATTTTTATAAATATTTTAAAAAAAACAGGAATTTATTACCTTATAATATTGATGGAATTGTTATTAAAATTAATGATGTAAAAAAACAAAATATTTTAGGATATACTAACCATGCTCCTAAATGGGCAATGGCATATAAATTTCCTTCACAAGAAAAATTAACATTATTGAAAAAAATAATTTTTCAAATTGGACGTACAGGAGTTATTACTCCAATTGCATATTTTAATACAGTAAATATTAATGGAGTAAATATTAATTTTGCAACATTATATAATATTAATGAAATAATAAGATTAAATTTAAAAATTGGAGATCATATAATTATACAAAGATGTGGGGATGTAATTCCAAAAATTACTAATGTAGTAATTAATAAAAAATTTTTAAAAAGAAAAACTAATATATTAATACCTACATTATGTCCTAGTTGTAATTCTATTCTTAAAAAGACAACAAATAATATTTTATATTGTAAATCAGGATTATTTTGTAAAGATCAATTAAAGGCATATTTAAAACATTTTGTTTCAAGAGATGCTTTTAATATCTATTATTTAGGAGAAAAATTAATTAATAAATTAGTTGATAAAAATTTAGTAAAAAATACTGTAGATTTATTAAATCTAAATAATCATATTTTATCAAAAATAGATAATTTAGGTAATAAATTTATTAATAAAATTTTACAATCTTTAAAAAATAAGAAAACAATTACTTTTAATAAGTTTTTATTTTCTTTAGGAATTCCAGAAATGGGAACAATAAGTTGTTATTATATATCATTATTTTTTAAAACATTAGAAAATTTTTTAAATACTAATTTAATTGAATTATGTAGTATTAAAAATATAGGTAAAAAAACTTCATTAAGTATATTTAATTTTATTAGTAAAAAAGATAATATTAATATTATTAAAAATTTATTAAAAAAAATTAAAATTATTTATCCTATAAAAATCTCAAAAAAAAATTATTTTTATCAAAAAAAAATAACTATTACTGGAAAATTTATGTTTATAACAAGATATAATCTTGTAAAAAAATTAAAAATATTAGGAGCTGTAATACATACTCAGATTAGTAAAAAAACAGATTTATTAATTTTAGGTACTAACCCAAGTTCTAAATTATTAAAAGCAAATAAACTAAATATTAAAATCATAAATGAAAATAAAGTTTTTTCTTTATTTCAAAAATATAAATAGTTTTTTAAATTATTAAAATTTGTTAATTTATAAAATAAATGATATGGTTATCAATATTAATTGATATTTAATTGAAAAATTTTAATAATAAAATAATATGAAATATTTTAGAGATATTATAGAAAATTATTTTTCAGAATATAAAAATAATAATAATTTATTAAAAGATAAGAAAGTTATTAATAATATTAACAAAGTCATTAGTTTTTTAGATAATGGTATAATTCGAGTATCTAAAAATATTAAGGGAAATTGGGTAGTTTATGAATGGATTAAAAAAGCAATATTATTATACTTTAAAATTAATAAAAATTTTTTATTAAAAGGAACATATAATAATTTTTATGATAAAATACCTTTAAAATTTAATAGTAATTTTAAAAAAAAAAAATTTAAAAAAATAGGATGCCGTGTAGTTCCTCCTACTATTGTGAGATTTGGATCTTTTATTTCTGATAAAGTAATATTAATGCCTTCTTTTGTTAATATAGGAGCTTTTATTGGAAAAAATACTATGATAGATACTTGGTCTACAATAGGTTCTTGTGCTCAAATAGGAGATAATGTTCATATTTCAGGAGGTGTTGGTATCGGGGGAGTTTTAGAACCTATTCAATCTAGTCCAACTATCATTGAAGATAATTGTTTTATAGGTGCAAGATCAGAAATAGTAGAAGGAGTAATTGTAAAAAAAGGATCTGTAATTTCAATGGGAGTATATATAGGACAAAGTACTAAAATTTATGATAGAGAGACTGGTTCAATTAATTATGGTATAATCCCTAGTTATTCTGTTGTAGTTCCAGGAACTTTACCATCAAAAGATGGTAAATATAACTTATATTGTGTAATAATAGTTAAAAAAGTAGATAAAAAAACTTTAAGTAAGACAGCAATTAATAATATTTTACGTGAATTTTAAAAAATTAAATGTTAATTAACTAACTTAAAAGCTAAATTAAATATAACTTTTCAAAAATCTAAAAATAAAAAATAATCATTAAAAAAATCGTTTTTTATTTGCATCCGGGAGGATTTGAACCCCCGACCACTCGGTTCGTAGCCGAGTACTCTATCCCCTGAGTTACGGATGCTTGCTTTAATATTTTCGGTGAGAGAGAGATTCGAACCCTCGATGCAGAAAACTACATACACCCTTAGCAGGGGTGCGCCTTAAACCACTCGGCCATCTCACCAATTACATTAATCAGTATAGTATTATATCTTTTATAAAAACTTTGTCAAATTAATTATTTTTTGTTTTTTATAAAAAAATAAAATTATTTTAACGAATTTATTTTTTGATTTTTTTCAGCTTGTATACGTTGATATATTTCTTCACGATGAACAGCAATCTCTCTAGGAGCATTAACACCTATTCGAACTTGATTCCCTTTTATTCCTAAAACTGTTACCATAACTTCATCACCTATCATAAGTGTTTCGCCTACTCGGCGAGTAAGAATAAGCATCCTTTTCTCCTTAAAATAATAAAATATAAAATATCTATTATTTATGTATTTATTTTAAAATAATTTTAAATTTTATTTAAAAATATTAAATAAAAATCACTAAATTAATTTAAATTAATCTAATTTATTTATTTTATTTAAAATAAATAATCTTATTTTAGATAAGAAAAAATAATATTCATCTTTATTAAGATTAATATTTCCTTGTGCTATATTAGCACATCCATTTACTTTACAACTATTTTTATCTAAAATTTTTTGAATAATTTCTTTAGCATTTATTTTTTTATTAATATTTGTTGTAATTTTTATAATAAAAAATATTTTTTTTTCCCATTTTGTAGATAAAAATATTATTGTTTTTTTAAATTTTTTTAATAATTTTTTTATAATATAATTAAATAATTTAGGATTAAAATTATATATTTTACTTATTATTAAGTTAATATTATTTATTAAAATAATATTTTTTATTAAATTTTTTTCTTCTTTTAAAGATATATATTGTTCCAATTCTTGGATATTATTTTTTAAAATATTAATTTTTTTTTTATCTAATAAAATATTTTTTATTAAATTTTTTTCATCTATTCTAAATATATTAGAAATAATTTTTATATTTTTATTTTGTTTTTGAACATAATCTAAAGCTAAATTATGAGTAATTGCATGTATACGTTTTATTCCATTTGCAATACTTAAAAATTTTGTAATTATGAAAAAACCAATTTCTTGAGTACTTAAAATATGAGTTCCGCTACATAATTCTTGTGAAATATTTTGAATATCTACAATTCTTACTATTTTACCATATTTATTATTAAATAATTTAATAATATTTTTATTATTTTGTAATTCTTTTTTTTTTTTTAAATATATTTTTATAGGTATATTTTTAAATATATAATTATTAATTTTTTTTTCAATATCAAAAATGTCTTCTAATTCTAAAGAATAATTATATGAAAAATCAAATCTTAGATATTGATTAGTAATTAAAGATCCTTTTTGCTCTATACCATTACCAAATTTTTGACGTAAAATAGAATGTAATAAATGTGTTGCAGAATGATTTCTACTAATCATTAAACGATTTGTGATGTCTATTCTAGAAAATATATAATCATCTATTTTTAATGATCCTAAAATCATTTTACCAATATGAATAATTAGATTACCATGTATTTTAGTATTGTAAACCTGAAAAATATTTTTTTTGTCTTTTTCTAAATATCCTATATCACCTAGTTGTCCTCCAGATTCTCCATAAAAAGAAGTAATATTTAATATAATTTCTCCAGATTCTCCCTCATTTATTTTGTTTGTTAATTTTTCATTAAAATATATATCTAGTATTTTACTATAAATAGTGAAATTACTATATCCATCAAATTTCGATACTCTGTTTTCATAATATAAATTAATTTTTTTTTCAAAAAAAATATTTTTTCTGGATTTTTGTCGTTGAATATCCATATATTTTATAAATTCTTTTTTATCAAAATTAATTTTTTTATTTATACATATATCTTGTATTAAATCAGGAGATAATCCAAAAGTATCATATAAATAAAACATTTGTTTCCCTGATAAAAAATTTTTATTTGATTTTTTAATTTCTTTTTCTAACAAAAGAATTCCTGAATTAATAATTTTATTAAAATTTTCTTCTTCATTCTTAATTATATTAGTAATATAATCATATTTTTTATATAAAAAAATTTTTTCTGTATTATTAATGTATTTAATATATATTTTAACTAATTTATATAAAAAAGGTTTTTTTACCCCTAAAATTCTACCATGATTAATAGCTCTTCTAAGAATTTTCCTTAAAATATATCCTCTTTTTTCATTATTAGGTAGAATACCTTCTGATATTAAATAAATAGATGATCTAATATGATCAGCTATAACTTTTAATGAATTATTTTTTAAGTTTTTAATTTTAACAAAATTATTTATATTTTTAATAATTTTTTGGAAAAAATATAATTTATAATTTGAATTAACCCCTTCTAAAATACTACTAATACGTTCTAACCCCATTCCTGTATCAACTGATTTTATTGGTAAAGGTATTAATTCTTCTTTTAAATTTTTATTAAATTGAATAAAAACAATATTCCATATTTCAATAAAACGATTATATGTATTATTTTTAATATTATCTTTTAAATTATGTCCTAAATCATAAAAAATTTCTGTGGATGGTCCACATGGACCTGTTTCAGACATTTGCCAAAAATTATCAGAATGATAAATTTTGTTATTTTTATCTTTAATTAATAAAATATTTTTTCTTGGAATACCAATATTTTTATACCAAATATTATATGTTTCTATATCTGTATAATATACAGTAATGTATATTTTTTTTTTTTCTAAATTAAACCATTTAGAACTAGTTAATAATTCCCATGCATAAAAAATTGCTTCTTTTTTAAAATAATCTCCGAAACTAAAATTACCTAACATTTCAAAAAATGTATGATGTCTATTTGTAAAACCAACGTTTTCTAAATCATTATGTTTACCTCCTACTCTTATACATTTTTGAATTGTAGTAATTCTTGGATAAGGAGATTTTTTATATCCTAAAAAATATTCTTTAAACTGATTCATACCTGCATTTGTAAATAATAATGATGTATCATTTTTAGGTATTAATGAACTTCCTTTTATTATTTTATGTTTTTTTTTATAAAAAAAATCTAAAAACATTTCACGAACTTTTTCTATTTTATTTTCCATACTATAAATTATCCTTAATTATTTTTTGAAAAGTATATAAATTTTTTATAAAAAATATAATATCTATATTATTTCTTTTTAAAAAAAAATTTTCGTATTTTTTTTTCTATTTCTAGAGATTGTTTTTTGTTTTTTTTTAAGAAATTTATAGCATTTATTTTCCCTTGTCCAATTTTTTCATTATTATAACTATACCATGATCCACATTTTTCAATTATTTTTTCTTTAACTCCTAAATCTAATAATTCTCCATAGATATTAATACCTTGTCCATAAATAATTTGGAATTCAGCTTGTTTAAAAGGTACTGCAACCTTATTTTTTACTACTTTAACTCTAGTTTCATTACCTATTATTTCATCTCCATTTTTTATATTACCAATTTTTCTAATATCTAATCTTACAGAAGCATAAAATTTTAAAGCATTACCTCCAGTTGTTACTTCTGGATTTCCAAATAAAATTCCAATTTTCATACGAATTTGATTAATAAAAATTAAAAGTGTATTTGATTGTTTTAAATTACTTGCTAATTTACGCATAGCTTGGCTCATCATTCTTGCTGCTAATCCTATATGTGAATCTCCTATTTCTCCTTCTATTTCTGCTTTTGGAGTTAAAGCTGCAACTGAATCAACTATAATAACATCTACTACACCTGATTTAGCTAATGAATCACATAATTCTAATGCTTGTTCTCCAGTATCAGGTTGTGAACATAATAATTTATTAATATCGACATTTAATTTTTGAGCATATATGGGATCTAATGCATGTTCAGCATCTATAAAAACACAAATTTTATTTAATTTTTGAGCTTCAGCAATGATTTGTAATGTTAAAGTAGTTTTACCAGAAGATTCAGGTCCATATATTTCTACTATTCTTCCAATTGGAAGTCCACCAATACCTAAAGCTATATCTAAAGATATAGATCCTGTTGATATTGCTTCTATATCCATAGTTCTATTATCGCCTAATCTCATAATAGAACCTTTACCAAACTGGTTCTCTATTTGAAGAATAGCATCTTCAAGTACCATTTTTTTTTTTTTTTCTAAATTCATAATATTACCTTATATATTTAAAATATAAATTTATTTATAAAAATTTATAAATAAAAAATTTTTTATTATAATAATAAAATTACTTATACAAATTTATTATTTATAATATATTAAAATGATTAAAAAAAATAATTTTTATAAAAACGTAAATCATATTTTAGATATACAAGGATTACAATGTCCAAATACTATTATGATGATTAAAAAAAAAACACTTCAAATAAAAAAAAATGAAACTTTATTAATTATTACAAATGATTTATTAGTTAATACAGATATAAAATACTTTTGTCATTTTATGAATTATAATATAATTGATAAAAAAATATATGATAATAAATATTTTTTTTTAATAAAAAAATTATAATTTTTTATGCATATATTTTTTTTTGATATAAAAGATATGTGACTATACCAAATGTTTTTTTTTTATATTTTATCCAATTTTTTGGTAAAAAAAATTTATTACTTTTTTTTTTATATTCAATAAATATTTTTGCGTTATTTGTTAACCAATTATTTTTTTCTAATAAAATACAAGTTTTTTGTAATAAAATATTTTTTTTACAAAATGGAGGATCTACAAAAACAAGATCATATTGAATATTTGACTTTTGTGCTAAAAAATTTAAAGTATTATTATAAATTAAAAAAATGTTTTTTATTTTTAATAAATAAACATTTTGTTTTAATTGTTGAAATATTTTTTTATTATTTTCTATTAAAGTAGCTAACAAAGCATTTCTGGAAAGTGCTTCAAAACTCAAAATTCCAGTACCAGCATAACAATCTAAACATTTTAATTTATATAAATTATTTTTCATAAGCCAATTAAATAAATTTTCACGAATAAAACACATTGTAGGTTTTAAAATTTTATTGTTTATAACTTTTATTTTTTTACCTTTCCATTTTCCAGATATAATATTAATGTTATTATGTTTTTTTTTTTTCATAATTTATATTAAAATTACTATTAATAATAATTACTTTAAAATTATTTTTGTTATACTATTTAAATAATAATTAGTTTTAATTAAATCAAGTATTTTATTACTAGATAATTTAAAGATTTTTGTAAGAAAATGATAAATAAAAAAAGTAAAGAAAAAATGAGTTTTTTTAATTATTTAAAAAATAAATTAATTAAAACAAGTAAAAACATTAGTAAAGAAATTTTTAATCTTTTTAAAAAAAGAAATACTATTGATGAAGAATTATTTAATAAATTACAAGAAAAATTAATTATTTCTGATGTAGGAATATACACTACAAAAAAAATTATTAACTTAACAAAAAAATATGTAAAATTAAATAAATTAAAAGATTCTTCTCAATTATATACATACATAAAAGAAGAAATGTTAAAAATTTTACTTCCAGTAGAAAAACCTTTAATTATTAATAATAAACCATTTATTATATTAATAATAGGTGTTAATGGAGTTGGTAAAACAACTACAATAGGTAAATTAGCATATTATTTTTATAAAAGAAAAAAATCTGTGCTTTTAGCTTCTGGAGACACTTTTAGAGCAGGTGCACATGAACAATTATTTTCTTGGAGTAAAAAAAGTAATAGTTTGTTTATTTATAATTCTAATAAAAAAGATAGTTCAGCAATTATTTTTGATTCAATTTCTAAAGCTAAAAAAGATAAAATAGATATTTTAATTGCTGATACATCAGGAAGATTACATAATAATTTTTTTCTTATGGAAGAATTAAAAAAAATTGTACGTGTAATAAAAAAAAATAATAATATGGTTATTAATGAAATAATGTTAGTTTTAGATTCAAATATTGGACAAAATTCTATTAATCAACTTAAAACATTTCATGATAATATAGGTGTTACAGGTATTACAATAACTAAAATAGATGGTACAGCAAAAGGTGGTGTTATTTTTTCTTTGGCAAATGAATTTCATATTCCAATAAGATATATTTGTTGTGGAGAAAAAATTACAGATTTACATTTATTTAATGCAAAGGATTTTATAAATGCAATTTTTACAGATTAAAAATAATGATTAATATAATTAATGTAAAATTAATTACTAATGTTTTTTATTTTTGGAGGAATTAATGTATAAAAATATATTTACCTCTAATTTAAGATCTTCTCTTCTTCCTATAGGTACATTAGATTCTTATATACATGCAACAAATACTTATCCAATGTTAACTGCTAAAGAAGAACAAGAATTATCAAAAAAATTATATTATAAAGGAGATTTAGAAGCTGCTAAAAAATTGATTTTATCGCATTTAAGATTTGTTATACATGTGGCTAAATATTATTCAGGATATGGATTGCAACAAGCAGATCTTATTCAAGAAGGTAATATAGGTTTAATGAAAGCTGTAAGGAGATTTAATCCAGAAATTGGTGTAAGATTAGTATCTTTTGCTATTCATTGGATAAAAGCTGAAATACATGAATATGTTTTACGTAATTGGAGAATTGTAAAAGTTGCTACTACAAAAGCACAAAGAAAATTATTTTTTAATTTACGAAAAGCTAAACAAAGATTAGGTTGGTTTAATCAAGATGAAATTAAAATGGTAGCGAAAGAATTAGGAGTATCTATAAAAGATGTTTATGAAATGGAATCACGTATGTCAGCACAAGATATGCATGATGATACAAAAGACGATTTTAAAAATAAACAAATTAATTCTAATATCTTTCTTAAAGATCATAGTTCTAATTTTGCTAATATAATAGAAAAAGATAATTGGAGTAAATTTATTTCAGAAAAATTATATAAAGCTTTACAAAAATTAGATTATCGTAGTCGTCATATTATTAACTTAAGATGGTTAAATAAAAATAAAAAAAAAACTACATTACAAGAATTAGCAAATTATTATGGTATATCTGCAGAACGTATAAGACAATTAGAAAAAAATGCAATGAAAAAATTACGTTTTCTTATTGGAAATTTATTACCTATATAATTTATATTTTTCATGTAATAATTATCTTATTTAAAATTTAAAATATTAATTTTTTAGTTAAAAGGATTAAAAAAATGGCTAGTAGAAGAGGTATTAATAAAGTAATTATAATTGGTTTTTTAGGTAAAAATCCTGAAATACGTTATATGCCGAATGGAAATCCTGTTGTAAATATTATAGTTGCTACTTCGAATAATTGGAAAGATAAAAATACTGGGGAAAATAAAGAAAAAACCGAATGGCATAGAATTGTAATATTTGGTAAATTAGCTGAAATTTCTAATGAATATTTAAAAAAAGGATCCCAAGTTTATATTGAAGGTTATTTACAAACTAGAAAGTGGCAAAATCAAAATGGACAAGATAATTATATAACTGAAATAATTGTAAGTATAGGAGGAACAATGCAGATATTAAATAATATAAGACAACATGATAATAATTTATCAAATAAAAATAAAAATTTAAAAGAAATAAAAGATGATTGGAACAAAAAAACAAACATATCTAATGATATGATACAAAAAAATGATGATGATAAATTATCTATTAATAAAAATGAAAATCTTCTTGATTTTGAAGATGATATTCCATTTTAATTTAAATAAATAATAATTAATATTATGCTTTATAATAATATTTTACTTTTCAAATTAAAAAAAAAATTTTCAAAAAATTTACCTTCTATAAAAGGTTTTGTAAAAATTTTAAATAAAAATACAGTTATTTTAGAAACAGATGAAAATAACATGTATCATATTTCTTATATTTATTTAAAATATGTTATGGATGGAGACTATATATTAGCAAATATAAAAAATGATATTAATAATAAATTAAATGTTATTCCAATTAAACTAATAAAATCTAGTATTAATATTTTTGAAGGAATAATAAAAAAAAATATAAATAATATTTATATTATTCCTAAAAAAAAATTTTTATTTAATAATATAATAAAATGTGTTATAGGAAAAAATATAAAAAATAATTTTAAAAATGGTGATAAAGTAATTGCAAAAATTATCCAACATCCCTTAAAAAAAAATAATAATTCATTTGTAGCAGAAATAACAGAAATTTTAACTATAAATAATAAACATTTAAAACCATGGTGGGAAATATTATTAAAATATAATCTTGAAATTAATTCTCCTAGTAATGATTTATGTAAAAAAATAGAATTTTTAGATGAAAATATAAATAGACACGATTTAACAAAATTATGTTTTATTACAATAGATAGTAAAGAGACTAAAGATATAGATGATGCATTATATATAGAAGAAATATCTGAAGAAGAATTGTTAATTTATATTGCAATTGCAGATCCTACTTCTTATATTAAGAAAGATAGTAAAATAGACCAAATAGCTTCAGAAAGAATGTTTACAAATTATTTACCAGGATTAACTATTTCTTTATTACCAAAAAAATTATCAGAAAATTTTTGTTCTTTACATCCTAATAAAAAAAGACCAGTTTTAATTTGTAAAATAAAAATTAATAAAAACGGTCTTTTAAATAAAAAAATAATTTTTTTTACCGGTTGGATAAAATCAAAAGCAAAATTAAATTATAATGATGTTTCAGATTGGTTAGAAAAAAAAGGAACTTGGAAACCTAATAATAGTCAAATTAAAAAACAAATTTTTTTATTATATAAATTTTATTTATATCGTAAAAAATGGAATGATAAAAATACTGTAAAATTTAATAATCAAGATTATAAATTTATGATTGATAATCAAGGTAATATATTAGATATAATAATAGAAAAAAGAAGAATAGCACATAAGATAATTGAAACTGCAATGATAACCGCTAATATATGTGCATCTGAAATATTATATAAACATTTAGATTTTGGAGTATATAATATATATTATGGTTTTAATATAAATAAAATTGATAAAATAAAAGAATTATTAAATGAATCTAATATTAGATATAATAAGTCATTTTTAATGACTTTAACAGGATATAAAACTTTATATAATCAATTACAAGATTCAAAATCATCATTTATTTTAAATAGAATAAAAAAATATCAATTAATTACATTTTTTAATATAAAACCAGGACCTCATTTTTCTTTAGGTTTAAAAAGATATGCTACTTGGACCTCTCCTATTAGAAAATTTGGAGATATGATTAATCATAGATTAATAAAATCAATTATAAATAAAAAATATAATATATTAAAACCTTTAAATGATATATATATCAATATGAATCAAAAACGTTATTTATACAAACAAGCACAAAAAGATTTATATAATTTTTTATATTTACAATATTTCCAAAATATTTATACTCGTAATAAAATTTTTATATCTGAAATTATTGATATATTATATAATGGTATTAAGATCAGATTTCTTGAAAATGGTGCTTATGCTTTTATCCCTAAAAAATTTTTAAATAAAAATTTAATTTTTAAGCAAGAAAAAGGAATTATTTTAAATAAAAATAAATTATTTTTTAAAGTTACTGATAAAATAAAAGTTATTATAAAAAAAATAAATATTAATGGTATTATTGCTAAATTAGTAAATTAATTTTTTAGGTAAAATTTATATGACAATTAAAGGACATATAATATTTACAATAACTAGTAGTATTTTAATACAACATTTTATTTTTTCCAAGATCCTATATCATGATGATTGGTGGCGTATTATTCCTGTTTCAATAATTACATGTTTATTACCAGATATTGATAATCCTAAATCTATATTAGGACGTAAAATAAAAATCTTATCTTATTTAGTTAATAAAATATTTGGACATAGAGGATTTACGCATAGTTTATTATCTATTTTAGTTTTTGGATTTATTATTTTTTCTATTAATTTAAAATTAAATAATATTTTTGATGTTAAATTAGGGTTAATTATTGGTTATTGTAGTCATATTGTTGCTGATATATTAACTCCATTTGGAGTGCCATTATTATGGCCTTATAAAAAAAAATTTAGATTACCACTTATTACAAAAAAATTACTTAATGAAGATATTTTTTGCTATTTATATTTAATATTTTCTTTATATTTATTGTATCCTATTTGTAATAATATTATAATTAAGCTCTTTTATTAAAATATTTTTTTATATTAAATAAATTTTAATTTATATATAAAATATATAAAAATATAATAAGTAATATATTATGTTATTAAAAAAAAAAATATTAGTTACATGTGCTTTTCCTTATTCTAATGGTAGTATTCATTTAGGTCATATTTTAGAACATATACAAGCAGATATTTGGGTTCGATATCAGCGAATGTGTGGAAATAAAATATTTTTTATTTGTGCTGATGATGCACATGGTACTCCTGTCATGCTTAAAGCTCAGCAATTAAATATAAGTCCAGAAAATTTAATTAATAAAATATATAATGAACATATTATAGATTTAAAAAAATTTAATATTAGTTATGATAACTACTATACTACACATAGTAGGGAAAACTTTTTTTTTGCTAAATTAATTTTTAATCGTTTAAAAAAACGAAATTTTATTAAAAAAAGAATTATTCAACAATTATATGATTTTGTTCATAATATTTTTTTACCTGATAGATTTATAAAAGGATCATGTCCTAATTGTAAATCTATAAACCAATATGGAGATCACTGTGAAAATTGTGGTACTACTTATTCTTCTATAGATTTAATTAATCCAATTTCTGTTTTATCTAATACTACTCCTATATTATGTAATTCTGAACATTTTTTTTTTGATCTACCTCAATTTAGTAATTTTTTAAAAAAATGGATTTATTCTGGTGTTTTAAATAAAAAAATAAAAAATAAAATATGTGAATGGTTTACTTTAGGTTTAAAAAAATGGGATATTACAAGAGATAGTCCATATTTTGGTTTTAAAATACCTAAATCTTTTAATAAATATTTCTATGTATGGTTAGATGCACCAATAGGTTATATAAGTACTTTTAAAAATTTATGTGATAATAAAAAAATTAATTTTTATGAATGGTGGAAAAAAGATTCAGATACAGAATTATATCATTTTATTGGAAAAGATATTATTTATTTTCATAGTTTATTTTGGCCTGCAATATTAGAAGGAAGTAATTTTAGAAAACCTACTAAATTATTTGTTCATGGTCATGTAACATTAAATGGATTAAAAATGTCAAAATCAAAAGGTAATTTTATTACTGCAAAAAAATGGTTAAATTTTATGGATTCTGATAGTTTACGTTATTATTATGCTTCTAAATTATCACATAATATTAATGATATTGATTTTAATTTTTCTGATTTCATTTTTAAAATAAATGGAGATATCGTAAATAAAATTGTTAATTTAGCTTCAAGAAATGCATATTTTATTAATAATTATTTTAATGATAATTTAGCTAAAAATATTGATATGTCTCTATATTTAAAATTTGTTAAAAAATCTGAGGTTATTCATGAATATTTTATACAAGGTAAATTTAATGATGTTATTAAACAAATAATAATTTTATCAGATAAAGCTAATTATTATATAGATAAATATAAACCATGGTTATTAATTAAAAATAATTTTAAAAGAAAAGAAGTTCATAATATTTGTTCTATGGGAATTAATATGTTTCGTTTAATAATGATATATTTAAAACCAATTATGCCTATTTTATCTAAAAAAACGGAATTATTTTTAAAAAATAAATTATGTTTAAAAAATATTAAATTGCCTTTAATTAATACAAAAATTAGTAAATTTAAACCTTTGTTTGTTAGAATAAATATAAATAATTTAAACAAAATAATAAAAAAATAAATATAAAATCTACTATTTTTTATATTTTTTTTTAAAAAATTTTAAAAAGTTATTTTAAAATTCTAGGTACTCTTTTTGAAACAGAACACATTAATTCATATCCGATAGTATTAGAAGACTTAGCTATATCATCAATTTTAATATTTTCTCCCCATAATTCAACTGAACTTCCTATTTTAGCTGTAGGGATATTATTTAAATCTACTACTATCATATCCATAGATATACTACCTAATATTAATGTTTTAATACCTTTAATTAAAACATATGTTTTATTATGATTAATATTTCTAGGATAACCATCAGCATATCCACATGCAATAATTCCTATTCTATTTTTTGTATTTGTATAATATTGACAATTATATCCTATAATATCTCCTGGATATATTTTTTGAATAGATATTATTTTACTTTTTAATGTCATTACTGGTTGTATTTTTTTTTTAGCAATATCTTCCCAAACACCTGTAGGTGAAGCACCATATAAAATTATACCAGTTCTTATCCAATCATAATAACTATATGAATGCCATAATATTGCTGCTGAATTAGCAAATGAGTATGAAAAATTATGATAAATATTAATAATATTTTTAATATTATTTATTTGTTTTTTAACAAAAGAAGAATTTTTAGATGCATCAGCAAAATGAGTCATTAAAGTTATGTTATAAACATTAATTTTTTTTTTAATAATATTTATTATTGGAATAACATCTTTTATAGGAAATCCTAATCTATTCATTCCAGTATTAATTTTTATATATATATTAATAGGGTATTTTGATTTGAATTTAATTAAATTATTAAGTTGCCATTTATTATGTATTGTAATAGTTAAAAAATATTTATAAATTAAATATAATTCCTCTCTATTAAAAAAACCTTCTAGTAAAAGAATTGGTTTAATACAACCATTTTTTCTTAAAATTATAGCTTCATCTAATGTTAAAATAGCAAAACCATCACTGTCATATTTTATTACAGAATAAATATTTTTAATACCATGTCCATAAGCATCTGCTTTTAATACAGCCCAAACTTTAGATTTATATGCAATTTTTTTTATTATTTTTAAATTATTTTTTAATGCATTGCTATTTATAATAGCACAAATTGGTCTTACCATATATTTTTTCTCTTTTTTTTTAAAAAATTTTATATTTAAAATTATTTTAATAATATATAAAAATTAGTTTAATTTTTATAGTTTAATTTAAATAAATATTTAATTTTAGATAAGTTTATTATATAATTACTATAAAAACTATAATATTTCTTAGGAAGGATCATTAATAATGATTACCAGTAAATTTGGTATTGGTCAACAAGTAAGACATAAATTATTAGGTTTTTTAGGAGTTATAGTTGATATTGATCCTGAATATTCTTTACATGATCCTAAAATTAATGAAGTTGCAGAAAGTAAAAAATTACGTAATAAACCTTGGTATCATGTAGTAATGGAGGATGATAATGGTCAACCAATACATACCTATTTATCAGAAGTTCAATTATCCAGTGAACCTCTTGACAATGAACATTCAGAAAACTCATCTTTAGATGAGTTATCAGCTGCTATAAAAAAGCAACTAATAACACCTAGATTAAGAAATTAATATAAAAGAAAAGAAAAGTATATTTATTTTAATTTTATTATTTTAATATTTTATTTTTAAATAAAATTTATTGCATTATTAATATGATAAATAATTTTTTCTCTTCCCATTAAATAAATTATATAATTAATAGGAGGGGTATTTTTTATTCCAGTAATAGCTAAACGTAAAGTCATAGCTGCTTTTTTATAAGAAATATTTAATTTTAATAATATTTTTTTGAAAATATTATTAATAGATTCTATAGACCATATTTTGATATGGATTATTTTTTTTTTAAATATTTCTAAAATTATTTTGGTATCTATATTTAAGTAATTTCTAATTAATAAATTATTTTGATAATTAGGATTTTTATAAAAAATAAAACATAAATTATTTATTTCTTTTAAAGTATTACATCTTTTATGAAAAATTTGATATAAGTTTTTTAATTTAGGACCATTATTAATATTAATACTATTTTTAGTACAAAATTTTTTTAAATAATCAATAATATCATTTTCTGAAAATTTACTTAAATAATATTTATTAAACCAATTAAGTTTATTTATATCAAAAATACTAGATGATTTACTTAAATTTTTTAAATTAAATAATTTTTGCATTTCTTCTAATGAAAAAATTTCTTTATTTCCGTAAGACCATCCTAAACGTAAAATATAATTTAATAACGCAATAGGTAAATAACCATTTTCTTTATATTTTAAAATATTAAAATTACCATCTCTTTTAGAAATTTTTTTTCCTGATTTATCTTTAATTATAGAAACATGTGTATATATAGGAATATATGCTCCAATAGCATTAATAATGTGTATTTGTTTTGGTGTATTATTAATATGTTCTTCACCTCTAATAACATGAGTTATTTTCATATCCCAATCATCTATAACTACACAAAAATTATAGGTTGGAATTCCATCTGATCTTCTAATTATGAAATCATCTAATTCATTATTATCAACTATTATTTGACCTCTAATTGTATCTATAAATGTAGCACATGTATTTTTTTTAGGAACACGTAATCTTACAGTATAAGGTAATTGTATATTATTTTTTAATTTCTTGTTACGACATTTACCATTATATTTAATTTTTTCTTTATTAAGAATTTGTTTTTGTTTATTTTGTTCTAATTCTTCTTTAGAACAAAAACATTTATAAGCTTTCCCTTCATTTAGCATAATATTTATTATATTATTATATCTTACCATTCTTTCACTTTGTAAAAATGGACCTTTATCCCAATCAATATTTAACCATTTTAAAGTATTAATAATATTTTTAATAAAAATTTTTTTTGATCTTTTAAAATCAGTATTTTCAATTCTTAAGATAAATTGACCTTTATTTTTTTTAGCAAATAACCATGAATATAAAGCAGTACGTATATTACCTATATGTAGGTAACCAGTTGGACTTGGTGCAAATCTAGTTATTATTTTCATAATATATAATTTTTTCTATAGATTAATATTATTAAATTTTAATTTATTTTATTTTTATTTTAAATATTTTTAATAAAAATATTGACATCTGAGTATTAAAAAATATAGCATATAAGAATTACCTTTTAGGGTGATTAGCTCAGTTGGTAGAGTACCTCCCTTACAAGGAGGGGGTCGCCGGTTCAAATCCGTCATCACCCATATAATTTATAGTTTATTCAATGGGTCGTTAGCTCAGTTGGTAGAGCAGTTGACTTTTAATCAATTGGTCGCAGGTTCAAATCCTGCACGACCCACCAATAGTAATTTTTTTTATAAAAAATAACAAAATTTTTATAAAAAATTATTTTTTTAATAAATAATAAATAAAATAAAGAAAAGATAAAAATATAATTTTATTACTATCTTATTTAGTAATTTAATTTTTTATTTATAATAATGTAATTTTTTTAAACATTTTACTCATAAAAATGAGTTTTTATATTAAATATAATTTAAATTTAAAATTAGAAAAAATATAAATTTTATAAAAAATATTTAAAAATTAATAAATTATTTTAATGAAATATTTTATTTTACTTGTTTATAAAATTTTTGAAAAAATATAATAATAAAGCTATTATTTTTAATGTTTTTTGCGCTCTACAGGATTCGAACCTGTGACAAATAGCTTAGAAGGCTATTGCTCTATCCTACTGAGCTAAGAGCGCAAAATAATTATTTAATCTAATAATATCATTATTATAATATATATTCAAATTAATTAAAAAATTAATTTGAATTAATAATTTTATTTAAAAAATGAGTAATTTAAAATGAATGCTAAAATCATTAATGGCAATATTATTGCAGAAAAAATATATTTTAAAATTCGTAAAAAAATAAAAAATATTTTTTTAAAAAAAAAAAGAAAACCTGGTTTAGGTGTAATTTTAATAGGAAATAATCCTGCATCAAAAATTTATGTTAAAAACAAATTAAAAATGTGTGAAAAATTAGGTATTTTTTATACCAAATATAATCTATCTGAAAATACTAATGAAAATAAAATAATTGAAATTATTAATTTTTTAAACAAAAATAAATATATTGATGGTATTTTAATCCAATTACCTTTACCTAAAAAAATAAATAAAATTAAAATTTTAGAAAAAATAAACCCATTAAAAGATGTTGATGGTTTTCATCCTTATAATATTGGACGTTTATGTCAAAGAGTTCCTTTATTACGTCCTTGTACATCTTTAGGGATATTAAAAATATTAAAATATTATAATATTAATATATGTGGTCTTAATGCAGTAATTGTGGGAGCTTCTAATATAGTTGGAAGACCAATAGCTATGGAATTATTATTAAATAGATGTACTATTACTGTTACACACCGTTTTACAAAAAATCTATATCATCATATTAAGTATGCTGATTTATTAATAGTAGCTATTGGAAAACCAAATTTTATACCAGGTCATTGGATTAAGATAGGTGCTATTGTAATTGATGTTGGTATTAATAAAATTGATAATAATCAAATTGTAGGTGATATAGATTTTAATTTAGCAAAAAAAAGAGCTTCTTATATTACTCCTGTGCCTGGAGGAGTTGGTCCAATTACAGTAGCAATTTTAATGCAAAATATTTTATATGCTTATGAAAAAGCATAATTTTTTTGAATAAAATATGCTTTTTCATATATATAAAGTTAATTTTTAAGCCGGATTCTGTTTAAAACAGTCATTTATCTAGAATAATAATCACTTATTATTTCAAGCAGCTTACCCAGATTCATAGTACGGGTTATACGAATCTTATTTAGCCTTGCTCCTGGTGGAGTTTACATTGACATATATTATTACTAATATACCGGTATGCTTTTACCACACCTTTTCACCCTTACCCTTTTTTTTAAAAGGCGGTATTTTTTCTGTTGCACTATTCGTAAGTTTAAACTTCCCAGTAATTATCTGGCACCATACCCTATGGAGTCCGGACTTTCCTCTTTTATTAATTAATAAAAGCGACTGTTTTAATTAACTTTAGAATAATTATTCTACCTTATTATTATTATAATTAGTATTTTTTTTTATATAAAATTTATATAATAAATTTTTTTTAATGGAAAAAATATCAGAAGTTATTTTTATTGCTTTTTTTATTGATAATTCTTTTTTTAGTTTTAAAAATGTTTGAATTACTTTAGGAGATAATTGATCTTTACTATTAATAGATTCTTTATATCCTTTAATAACTAATACTATCTCTCCTTTAAGTCTATTTACATCTAATTTTAGCCATTTAATTAAATTAGATATATTATTTCCATATATACTTTCCCATTTTTTTGTTAATTCTTTTATAAAAACTATATATCTATCTTTACCAAAAATTTTTTTTATATCATATAAACATTTTAATATTCTATGTGTTGATTCATAAAGAATTAATGTTCTATTTTCTAATTTTAATTCATTTAATCTTTTAATTCTTTTATTTTTTTTATGAGGTAAAAAACCTTCATAACAAAATCTATTTGTTGGTAATCCTGAAATAGATAATGCTAAAATAGCTGCGCATGGTCCTGGAATAGGAATAATTTTTATATTGATATATTTTGTACGACATAATTGAACAATCCTATATCCAGGATCATTTATTAATGGAGTTCCTGCATCAGAAACTAATGCAATATTATATCCTTGGTTAATTTTTTTTAAAAAAAAATTTATTTTTTTTTTTTCGTTATATTCATAATATGAATATATTTTTTTTTTTATATTAAAAAATTTTAATAATATTCCTATTTTTCTTGTATCTTCGGCTAAAATATAATCAACCTTATTTAAGGTAATTAAAGCTCTTTTACTTATATCATTAAAATTACCTATAGGTGTAGCAATAATATATAAATAACCTAATTTTAAATTATTATTTTTCATATTTTGTAGTATTTAATTATTTAAAATATTTACTTTAATTGTTTTATAAAATATAATATTATATTAAAAGTATTTGATGTTATTGTTTGGAGGAATGGCCGAGAGGTTGAAGGCACCGGTCTTGAAAACCGGAAATAGGAAACTATTCGAGAGTTCGAATCTCTCTTCCTCCTATTTAAAATATTTTCATTATTTAAATATATTTAATTTCAAGTAAAGTATGAATATGTCTTTATATCAAAAAAAATATTCTTCATGGAATGAAAAAATAGCAGTAAAAATTGCATTTTCAGAAAATATTATATTAACTGCAAATCATTGGAAAGTAATACATATATTAAGATTTTTATTTTTTAAATATAAAATAATTCCTAATTTACGTATATTAATTAATACTTTAAAAAAGAAATATAATAATACTTATTGGGATAGTATTATCCTTTTTCAATTATTTCCTAATGGAATTTTAAAACAAGCTTTAAATATTGCCGGGTTACCAAAAAATAATATATGTTTATAAATAAGAATAATTTATTAAATTTTATATTTAAAACAAAACATTATCATTACAATGATAATGTTTTGTTTTATGAAAAAAAATATTCTCGATATTTATCATAAAACTTTCCCATTTTATAATAAATAATAATCCATATAAAACTATTAATAATACTTTGTAAAAATAATTCTTGATAAGAAGAATGTATATTATTTATATAATAAACAATAATATTTCTTATTAAAGAAATATATATAATTAGTAAAAATTTATAGAATATATTTAAATTTAATATTAATTTATGATTATATAATAAAATATATGTTACTATACATAATAGTAAACTGTGTACTCCTAATATATAATCAGTAAAAAAATCGATTAATAATCCTATAAAAAAACTTGTAATAATATTAATTATATATGGATATTTTAAAATCCAATAAATTAAAATTAATATTAACCAAGGTATCTGTAAAATAATATTACTATTTTTAGTGAATAAAACTTGTAAAAATAATGATATTATAAAAGTCATATAAATAAATAATCTTAAGAAATAATTTTTCATATTTTATTTTGAATTTATTAATAATATTAAATATTTTATTTTTTCTATTTGAAAAAATGGTTTTACATAAGCTATATTAAAATTTTTTCTTTTATCAAAAAATATTTCAGTGATAACACCTACTGGATATCCTATAGGATATAGTTCGTCTAATCCAGATGTAACTAATATATCTCCTTTATTAAGGATAATATCTGTAGATATATATTCTGATTGTAAATTTTTTGTACATCCATTACCACTAATTATAAATTTAATATCGCTGTTTTTAATTTGTACTGGTAAAAAAATTTTTTTATTACAAATTAATGAAACTTGACTACTTTTATTAGTACTCGTTATTATTTGGCCTACAACACCTTTATCATTAAGAACTACTGTTCCTGGAGTTATATTATCTTTTAATCCTTTATTAATAAATATTATATCTTTATGTCTAGGGAAATAGACAGGTATTATTTCAGCCAAAATATTTTTTTTTTTCTTTAAAATAGATAATTGTAAAATATTTCTTAGATTGATGTTATCATATTTAATTTTTTGTAAACTATACAACTTAATATTTTGTTTTAATATTTTATTATATAAATATTTATTTTTTTTTTGTAATAAATTATTTTCTTTAAAATAATTTAATGTTTTTTTATATAAAAAAAATGGTTTATTTAAAAAAAAATAAATTGGACTAATTCTATTAGTAATAGAATACCTTAATTCTATTAAATAATCAGAATATATATCTGTAATTATAATTATAATAGAAATTATTATAGTAATAATTATTCTTGATCTAAAAATAGGTTTTTTGTTAAAAATTAATTTCATAAATTTATCATCTTAATTTAAGAATAATTTTATTCTTCACTAAATAAATCACCTCCATGTATATCAATCATATCTAAAGCTTTTCCCCCTCCTCTTGCTACACAAGTTAATGGATCTTCAGCAATAGATACTGGTATACCTGTTTCTTCAATTAATAATTTATCAAAATTTTTTAATAATGCTCCTCCTCCTGTTAATACCATTCCTTTTTCTGCTATATCAGCTGCTAATTCTGGTGGGCATTGTTCTAATGCAATCATTACCGCACTAACTATACCTGTTAAAGGTTCTTGAAGTGCTTCTAAAATTTCATTTGAATTTAATGTAAATCCTCTTGGTACTCCTTCAGCTAAATTTCTTCCTCTTACTTCCATTTCTAATAATTCTTCATTATTATTGTAAGCTGATCCTATCTTATGTTTAATTTTTTCAGCTGTAGCTTCTCCAATTAAAGACCCATAATTACGTCTTACATGATTAATAATAGCTTCGTCAAATCTATCTCCTCCTATTCTAACTGAAGATGAATATACTACTCCATTTAGTGATATTACTGCTACTTCAGTAGTTCCACCTCCTATATCTATGACCATAGAACCTGTTGCTTCTGAAACAGGCAAACCTGCTCCAATGGCAGCAGCCATAGGCTCTTCTATTAAAAAAACTTCTCTAGCTCCAGCTCCTTGTGCTGATTCACGTATTGCTCTTCTTTCAACTTGAGTAGCTCCAACAGGAACACATACCAATACTCTTGGACTTGGTTTCATAAAACTATTACTATGGACTTGTTTAATAAAATGTTGTAACATTTTTTCAGTAATAAAAAAATCTGCTATAACACCATCTTTCATAGGTCTAATTGCAGAAATATTTCCTGGAGTTCTTCCTAACATTTGTTTAGCATTATATCCAACAGCTGCTACACTTTTAAGAAAACCTGCTTTATCTTGTCTAATTGCTACAACAGAAGGCTCATTTAAAACAATTCCTTTTCCTTTAACATAAATTAAAGTATTTGCTGTTCCTAAATCTATCGATAAATCATTGGAAAACATTCCCCGAAATTTTTTAAACATGATAAAAAAACCTAATTTTATATTTTATAATTAATTTAATTAAATGTAGTTTTTTATATTTATAATAAATAATATCATTTTATTTCTCATAAATATATTATTTATTATAAATAAATAAATTCTTAAAAAATATATACTTTATAAAATATATATATTTTAATATAATAAAATAAAAATTTTTTAATTTTTAAGTAAAGTATATAATATATGAAAAATATAAATTATCATATTTTAGTTTTAAATGGTCCTAATTTAGATCTTTTAGGTACTAGAGAAACTCAAATATATGGAAATGAATCTTTAAAAGATATTATTAATATTTTATGTAAAATAGCTCAAAAAAAAAATTGTAAATTAAGTCATTTTCAATCTAATGCAGAACATAAATTAATTAATTATTTAATTAAATATAAAGATAATTTTAATTATATTATTTTTAATCCTGCTGCTTTTACTCATACCAGTATTGCTTTACGGGATACTTTATTAGGAATAAATATTCCTTTTATAGAGGTACATATTACAAATATTCATAAAAGAGAAATTTTTAGGAAAAAATCATTTTTTTCAGATATTTCTGATGGAGTTATTTTAGGATTAGGAACATATGGTTATGTTTTAGCTTTGAAAATAATTTTTAAAAGGTTATTTTCTTAAAATAAATTATTTTTTTTTAAAAAAAACACAGGGATTTATTTCTCCATAATTACCTATAATTTTAATTTCTGGTTCTAACCAGATTCCAAATTTTTTTCCTACTGTATTATATATTTTTATGGCTAATTTAAGAATATCTATTCCTGATGAATTATTAAATTTATTTATAATAACTAGAGATTGTTTTGAATATACCATTACTCCATTTCTTATATATCCTTTAAATTTACATTTATCAATTAACCATCCTGCAGATAACTTAAAATTATTTTTTTCTAAAGTAAAAGGCATATCAGAAAATATTTTTAATAATTTTAAACCTAATATAGGAGATATAATTGGATTTTTAAAAAAACTTCCTGCATTACCATGAATTTTAGGATGAGGAATTTTTTTTTTTCTAATATTACAAATATAATTAAAAATTATTTTAGGAGTAACATTATTGTATTTTAATTTTTTTAAATCATTATAATTTAAATTTGGAATCCATTTTTTAGATAAAGATAACCCTATAGAAATGATTATATAATTTTTATAACTGTATTTAAAAATACTATCTCTATATTTAAAATTACATTTTTCTTTATTAATTCTTCTAATTTTTTTACTGATAGGATCGATGATATCTACATATTTACAAAAATCTTGTATACTAGAACCATAAGCACCAATATTTTGAATTGGAGCAGAACCTACACATCCCGGAATAAGAGCTAGATTTTCTAAACCATAAATTTTATTTTTAATTGTAAATTTTACAAGTTTATGCCAATTTTCTCCAGAATTTATATGTAAATGCCAGTATTTTTTAGATTCAATTATATACATACCTTTAATTCTATTAATAATAACTAAACCGTAAAAATTTTTTAAAAATAAAACATTACTACCTTCTCCTAAAATTATACAAGGAAATTTTTTTTTTTTATATTCATTCCATAATAAACATAATTGTTTTAAATCTTTAACTTTTACAATTTTACAAGCTTTAATATTTATATTAAAAGTATTTAATTTTTTTAATGAATATTTACAAGATTTTTTTTTATACATTACATATTATTTATTTTATTATTCCTGGTATTTACCTACTCTTACATGAGGTCAAACCTCACACTACCATCGGCACAACAACGTTTCACTTCTGAGTTCGGAATGGATTCAGGTGGTACCATTGCGTTATTTATACCAGGAAATATTTTATATTAAACTATAAAATAATTAATTAATCAATTAATAATTAAATTTAAACGATTCTGGTGTTGTAAGGTTAAGACTCACGGGTGTTTATTAGTACTGATTAGCTCAACATATTACTATGCTTACACACTCAGCCTATCAACGTCATAGTCTTTAACGTCCCTTAAGGAATTTTTATAAATAATTAATAAAAATTCAGGGAAGATTAATCTTAAGATAAGTTTCGCGCTTATATGCTTTCAGCGCTTATCTTTTCCGTATTTAGCTACCGGGCAATGCTATTGGCATAACAACCCGAACACCAGAGATACGTTCACTCCGGTCCTCTCGTACTAGGAGTAAATTCTTTCAATCTTCCAACGCCCACGGCAGATAGGGACCGAACTGTCTCACGACGTTCTAAACCCAGCTCGCGTACCACTTTAAATGGCGAACAGCCATACCCTTGGGACCTACTACAGCCCCAGGATGTGATGAGCCGACATCGAGGTGCCAAACACCGCCGTCGATATGAACTCTTGGGCGGTATTAGCCTGTTATCCCCGGAGTACCTTTTATCCGTTGAGCGATGGCCTTATCATACAGAACCACCGGATCACTAAGACCTGCTTTCGCATCTGTTCGAATTGTCATTCTTACAGTTAAGCCAGCTTTTGCCTTTGTACTAACCTCACGATTTCCAACCGTGATTAGCTGACCTTAGTACTCCTCCGTTACTTTTTAGGAGGAGACCGCCCCAGTCAAACTACCCACCAGACACTGTCTCTAACCCGGATCACGGGTTTAGGTTAGAATAATAAATATTAAAGGGTGGTATTTCAAGGTTGACTCCATATCAACTAGCGTTGATACTTCGTTGTCTCCCACCTATCCTACACATCAATATCTATTAATCAATATCAAGCTATAGTAAAGGTTCACGGGGTCTTTCCGTCTTGCCGCGGGTACACTGCATCTTCACAGCAATTTCAATTTCACTGAGTCTCAGGTGGAGACAGTCTGGCCATCATTACGCCATTCGTGCAGGTCGGAACTTACCCGACAAGGAATTTCGCTACCTTAGGACCGTTATAGTTACGGCCGCCGTTTACCGGGGCTTCGATCAGGAGCTTCTTATTAAAATAATAACCCCATCAATTAACCTTCCGGCACCGGGCAGGCGTCACACCGTATACGTCCACTTACGTGTTTGCACAGTGCTGTGTTTTTAATAAACAGTTGCAGCCAGCTATTATCTTAGACTGATTTCAGCTCCAAAAGTAAATTTCTTCACTTACAATCAGCGTGCCTTCTCCCGAAGTTACGGCACTATTTTGCCTAGTTCCTTCACCTGAGTTCTCTCAAGCGCCTTAGTATTCTCTACCTGACCACCTGTGTCGGTTTAGAGTACGATTCAATATTATTTAGAGCTTAGAGGATTTTCTTGTAAGCATGGTATTAATTACTTAAATACAGTAAAGTATTTCGTCATCACGCCTTAATGTTGTTAATTATTCGGATTTTCCTAAATAATCCATCTAAACGTTTAAACCAAGACTACCATCACTTGGCTAATCTAACCTTCTTCGTCCCCCCTTCGCGATAATAATGAGTACAGGAATATTAACCTGTTGTCCATCGATTACGCTTTTCAGCCTCATCTTAGGTTTCGACTTACCCTACCCCGATTACCGTTGGATAGGAACCCTTAGTCTTTCGGCGAATAGGTTTTTCACCTATTTTATCGTTACTCATGTCAGCATTCGCACTTCTGATATTTCCAATAAATTTCACAACTTATCTTCAGCAACTTACAGAACGCTCCCCTACCCAATAAAAAAAAATATTTATTGTCGCAGCTTCGGTGTATAATTTAGCCCCGTTAAATCTTCCGCGCAGGACGACTAGACCAGTGAGCTATTACGCTTTCTTTAAATGATGGCTGCTTCTAAGCCAACATCCTGGCTGTTTATGCCTTCCCACTTCGTTTCCCACTTAATTATAACTTAGGGACCTTAGCTAGCGATCTGGGTTGTTTCCCTCTCCACAACGGACGTTAGCACCCGCTGTGTGTCTCCCGTGATAGCATTATTCGGTATTTGAAGTTTGCATCGGATTGGTAAATCTGGAAGATTCCCTAACCGAAACAGAGCTCTACCCCCGAATATGAATTACACGAGGCGCTACCTAAATAGCTTTCGGGGAGAACCAGCTATCTCCCGGTTTGATTGGCCTTTCACCCCTAACCACAAGTCATCCGCTAATTTTTCAACATTAGTCGGTTCGGTCCTCCAGTAAGAATTACCAAACCTTCAACCTGCTCATGGTTAGATCACCGGGTTTCGGGTCTATATCTTGCAACTGAACGCCCTTTTAAGACTCGGTTTCCCTACGGCTTCCTTATACAGTTAACCTTGCTACAAAATATAACTCGCTGACCCATTATACAAAAGGTACGCAGTCACATTTTTTTAAAAATGCTCCTACTGCTTGTACGTATATGATTTCAGGTTCTATTTCACTCCCCTAACCGGGGTTCTTTTCACCTTTCCCTCACGGTACTAGTTCACTATCGGTCAGTCAGTAGTATTTAGCCTTAGAGGATGATCCCCCTATATTCAAACAAGATTTCACGTGTCTCGTTCTACTCTTCGAGATTATATTTATTATATTTTAATATACGGGACTATCACCCTATATTGTATAACTTTCCAGTTATTTCTACTAACACAATAAATACATATATCTCTGGGCTTTTTCCTGTTCGCTCGCCACTACTAAGGAAATCTCTATTGATTTCTTTTCCTCAGGATACTTAGATGTTTCAGTTCTCCTGGTTTACTTCGTTATTCTATGTATTCAAATAACGATAATATATGATTAAATATATTAGGTTTCCCCATTCGGATATCATCGATTAATAATG
>NZ_CP046186.1:819-2251 GCF_012567955.1 Enterobacteriaceae endosymbiont of Donacia bicoloricornis | reverse complement strand
TTACAGTAAAGGAGGTGATCCAACCACAGGTTCCCCTACGGTTACCTTGTTACGACTTCACCCCAGTTATGAATCATAAAGTGGTAAGCGCCCTCCTAAAAAAAAAGGTTAAGCAACTTACTTCTTTTACAACCCACTCCCATGGTGTGACGGGCGGTGTGTACAAGGCCCGGGAACGTATTCACCGTAGCATTCTGATCTACGATTACTAGCGATTCCGACTTCATAGAGTCGAGTTGCAGACTCCAATCCGAACTAAGATATATTTTATGAGATTCGCTTACTCTTGCGAGGATGCTTCCCTTTGTATATACCATTGTAGCACGTGTGTAGCCCTGGTCGTAAGGGCCATGATGACTTGACGTCGTCCTCACCTTCCTCCGGTTTATCACCGGCAGTCTCCTTTGAGTTCCCAGCCGAACTGATGGCAACAAAGGATAAGGGTTGCGCTCGTTGCGGGACTTAACCCAACATTTCACAACACGAGCTGACGACAGCCATGCAGCACCTGTCTCATGGTTCCCGAAGGCACTAAAATATCTCTATTAAATTCCATGGATGTCAAGACCAGGTAAGGTTTTTCGCGTTGCATCGAATTAAACCACATGCTCCACCGCTTGTGCGGGCCCCCGTCAATTCATTTGAGTTTTAACCTTGCGGTCGTACTCCCCAGGCGGTCGACTTAACGCGTTAGCTACGAAAGCTATAAGTCAAACTTACAACCTTCAAGTCGACATTGTTTACGGCATGGACTACCAGGGTATCTAATCCTGTTTGCTCCCCATGCTTTCGCACCTGAGCGTCAGTATTCATCCAGGGGGTCGCCTTCGCCACTGGTATTCCTCCAGATATCTACGCATTTCACCGCTACACCTGGAATTCTACCCCCCTCTATGAAACTCAAGTTAATCAGTTTCAAATGCAGTTCCTAAGTTAAGCTTAGGGATTTCACATCTGACTTAATTAACAGCCTACGTGCTCTTTACGCCCAGTAATTCCGATTAACGCTTGCACCCTCCGTATTACCGCGGCTGCTGGCACGGAGTTAGCCGGTGCTTCTTTTACAAGTAACGTCAATAATAAAATATATTAGATTTTATCTTTTCTTTCTTGTTGAAAGTACTTTACAACCCTAAGGCCTTCTTCATACACGCGGCATAGCTGCATCAGGCTTTCGCCCATTGTGCAATATTCCCCACTGCTGCCTCCCGTAGGAGTCTGGACCGTGTCTCAGTTCCAGTGTGGCTGATCATCCTCTCAGACCAGCTAGGGATCGTAGCCTAGGTAGGCTTTTACTCTACCTACTAGCTAATCCCGTCTGGGTTCATCTAATGGCATAAGGTTTTATGTAAACATAAAATCCCCTACTTTAGTCGTAAAGACATTATGCGGTATTAGCTATCGTTTCCAATAGTTATCCCCCTCCAAAAGG
>NZ_CP046186.1:0-719 GCF_012567955.1 Enterobacteriaceae endosymbiont of Donacia bicoloricornis | reverse complement strand
ATTTCGCTGCCGCTCGACTTGCATGTGTTAGGCTTGCCGCCAGCGTTCAATCTGAGCCATGATCAAACTCTTCAATTTTAAAAAAATAATTTTAAATAAACAGTTTCTAAAATTTGAATGCCCACATTTATTTTCTAACTAATTATTAAAGAACAAAATAATATCTTTTATAAAAGATTTATTTATTAATAAAACTAATATACTAGTTGACAATAATAAAGTCAAATTTAATTTTTATACTAAATATATTTAATTTTTAATATTTTATATTTTATAATACCTTTTGGAGTTTTTACTTTCACAATATCATTTTTTTTTTTCCCAATTAAAGATCTAGCTAAAGGAGCATTAATTGAAATTAAATTATTTTTTAAATTTGCTTCATCATTGCCAACAATTTTATAAAAAATATTTTTATTAGTTATAATATTTTTTATATATACAGTAGAACCAAAAATAATTTTATTATGATTTAAAAATTTTGTAACATCTATTACATTAGCATTTGATAATTTAATTTCTATTTCTTTTATACGACCTTCACAAAAACTTTGTGATTCACGAGCAGATTGATATTCAGCATTTTCTTTTAAATCACCATGTTTTCTTGCTTCAATAATAGAATTAATAATTTTTGGTCTTTCTATATTTTTTAATTTAATTAATTCTTTTTGTAATTTTTTTATACCTTGTATAGTCATAGGAATTTGGTTTTTCAT